>CAYYTN010000195.1:0-5195 GCA_964474495.1 uncultured Chloroflexota bacterium | reverse complement strand
GGAGTGCCGGCGACGGCGGGCTGGTACCAGGAGACCGGCCAGGGGATGGGGGCGACGCTGACGGTGGCATCGCAGAAGCGGGGCTATTCGCTGACGGATCGGGCCACGTTCCTGGCGCTGTCGGGCAGCCTGGACCTGGAGATAATGGTGGAGGGGGACGAACGGCTGCTGAACATTTATCACGTGATCGAGGTAGCGCCGCAGAATGGCACGCGCCTGAATGAGAAGGGGGCGGGGGTGTTTGCGGACTTCTTGCTGGACGCGGAAGCGCAGCGCCGGATCGTGGATTTCGGTCGGCGGGAGTTCGGCCAGCCACTATTCTTTGCCGATGCCTGCCCGGATTGCTGAAGTGAGCCCGGTCGTCCGGGAGCGAGGAGCGTAGGAGGCCATGGAACTGCTGTTGAACGGCCTGACGGAAGCGTGGCGGCTGCTGACGAGCCTGGACCCGGAGGTGTTTCGGATTGCGCTGCTGACGATCGAGGTGTCGGGATTGGCGACGTTGATCGCGCTGGCGATCGGGGTGCCGCTGGGGACGTGGCTGGCGTTCAGCCGGTTTCGCGGGCGGCGGGCGGCGGTGGGGGCGGTGAACGCGGGGATGGGGATGCCGCCGGTGGTGGTGGGGTTGATCGTGTCGATTCTGCTGTGGCGCAGCGGGGTGCTGGGGGTGCTGGGGCTGATCTACACGCCGGTGGCGATGATCCTGGCGCAGATCGTGATCGCGCTGCCGGTGGTGATCGCGCTGACGGTGGCGGCTATGCAGCAGATCGACCCGGCGCTGCGACTGCAGATACGGGCGTTGGGGGCGTCGCGGTGGCAGTCGCTGCTGCTGCTGATGCAGGAGGCCAAGCTGGCGCTGCTGGCGGCGGCGATGGCCGGGTTCGGCGCGGCGATTTCGGAGGTTGGGGCGTCGATGATGGTCGGCGGTAACATTGCCGGGCATACCCGGGTGCTCACGACGGCGACGGTCCTCGAGGTCAGCAAAGGGAAGTTTGAAATGGCGATCGCGCTGTCGGTGCTGCTGGTGCTGATAATCGTGGCGGTGAACGTGATCCTGACGCGATCCCAGCAACGGGCGTTCCGGCGGATTGGCTGACGTCGCGGTCGCGGAGGGATGGGACCTGCGGGTCGAGTACGACGGCAGGCTCGCCCTGGACATAGATTCCATCCGGCTGGAGCCCGGCAAGGTCTTCACGGTGATGGGGCCGAACGGCTCGGGGAAGAGCACGCTGGCGCAGGTGGTGGGTCTGTTGCGGGAGCCACAGTCGGGGCGGCTGCGTCTGTTCGGTGAGGAGGTTACCGGCCAGACGGACCGCAAGGCGCTGCGACGAAGGATGGGTACGGTGTTTCAGGCGCCGCTGCTGCTGCGCGGCACAGTGCGCAAGAACGTGCTGTCGGGGTTGCGCATTCGCGGGGTGGATCGGGCGGACGCGGAGCGGCGGACGCGCGAATGGATGGAACGCCTGCGCATCGAGCACCTGGCCGAGCAGGCGGTCCATACGTTGTCGGCCGGCGAGGCCCAGCGGACCAGCCTGGCGCGGGCGTTCGTGCTGGAGCCCGAGCTGCTGCTGCTGGACGAGCCGTTCTCGGCGCTGGATATCCCGACCCGCGAGCAGCTTCTGCGGGAGACGGCGGCGATCATTCACGAGGCGGCCGGGACGACCCTTTTCGTGACCCATGACCGGGTGGAGGCGCTGACGATCAGCGATGAACTGGCGGTACTGATCGACGGCCGGATCGCCGAGCGGGGGCCGCCGGGGCAGATCTTCGGTCAGCCGACCGACGCGCGGGTTGCGGACTTCGTGGGGGTCGAAAACGTGATCCCGGCGATGGTGGTCGAGTCCCGCAACGGGGTCGCGTTCGTGCGCGCCGGGGAGTGCCAGGTGCAGGTGGTGGACGATACGCCGGTGGGGACGAAGGTGCACCTGTGCATGCGACCGGAGCACGTGGCGCTGGCGAAATCGGCCCGGGGCGATACCAGCGTGCGCAACGCCTTTGCGGGGACGATCGCGGCGGTGGCGCCGCACGGATCGCAGGTGCGGGTGGAGGTGGACTGCGGCTTCCGGGTGGTGGCCTACATCACGCGGTTATCGACCGATGAGTTGGGGCTGGAGCCGGGGGTGCCGGTGGTGGCGTCGTTCAAGGCGAGTGCGGCGCACCTGATCGAAAGATAGCGGCCACAGGACGTTTCTTGTTGGCAGCAGATGGGGCATCGAATTCCTGCTGGACGGATCCCAACCTGCAAGCAGGTCGGGCCACGCAGGCTCTACCTGCGGCCACAGCCCGTTATTCTCTCCCAGCGGATGCGGGTTTGATCGAAAGCGAGTGGATCAGGCCTCGAAGGTCTGGGTGGCCGGCTCGCGGGAGCGGATGTAGTCCCAGTCCAGACGCACGCCGATGCCGGGGCCGGTGGGGGCGAAGACGCAGCCGTTTTCGTCGATCGAATCCAGCTCGTCGCGGTAGTCCAGATAGACGTGGCCGTAGTGCGCCGGGGCCTTCGGGTGCACCAGCGCCAGTTCGTAGTAGTTGGTGTTGCGGATGGCGGTCATCAGGTGGCGGTGGGCGGGGCCAGGGGCGTGGATCTCGACGTCGAGGCCGAGGCCCTCGGCGGCGTGGGCGATCTTCGTGGCGCCGGTGAGGCCGCCGTCCCAGTAGGCGTCGACGCGGACGAAATCGGTGGCCTCGGCCAGGATGAGATCGACGTGCTGCTCGAGGCCGCGGACGTGCTCGCCCTGCAGCAGCGGCGTGCGGATCAGTTCGCGGAGTTTGCGGTGGGCGTGGGCCGAGACGCCGCCGTCCTTCAGCGGGTCTTCGTACCAGAAGTAGTTGGCGTCATCGAGGGCGCGGCCGACCTGCACGGTGTCGGCGAAGGTGTTGTATTCGCAGGCCGGGTCGGTCATGAGGTCCATCTTGTCGCCGACGGCGGCGCGAACGGCGGCCACGGTGGCGATTTCCTCGGCGATGATGGGATCGCCCCAGCCGTGGATCTTGAAGGCTGGGTAGCCCATGTCGCGGCACCGGACGGCGAAATCGGCGAAGGCGGCGGGGTTGTCGAGGCCGCCGTTGCGGTCGCCGTGGTAGGTGCTGGCGTAGGCCGGGAGCGGGCGGTGGACGCCGCCGAGGAGTTCGTAGATCGGAGCGTCGTAGAAACGCCCGGCGATGTCCCAGAGGGCGATATCGATGGGACCGAGGCCGAGGCGGTCGGACTTGCGCAGGGCGCGCTTGAGGTCGTTGTAGATCGGCTCGCGCTCGAGGGCGTTCTTGCCGGGCAGGTAGGGGGCGACCAGGGCGACCTGGGCGAAGGACTCGGCGGTGTCGCCGAAGAATTCGCCGGTGATGCCGAGGTCGGTGTGGATCTGCAGGGCGAAGCGACGGGTCTCGGTGGTCTCGCCCGGGGAGTAGACCAGGTTGAAGCCGTTGTAGTCGGTGCCGATGTCGGGCAGCGGGACGGTGAACTCGGTGATTTCGACGGAGGTGATTACGGGGCGGTCTCTCATGGCGATCTCCGGGGGATTGGTGCGGTGCTCATTGCTCGAACACCTTGCCGTCGGTGCGGTTGGCGTTGATGTAGTCCCAGTCGATTGCGACGCCGAGGCCCGGTCCTTCGGGCGCGTAGACGCAGCCGTCGGCATCGACGGCGTCGAGGGTGTCGCGGTAGTCGCCCAGGTAGTGATTGAAGGCCGACGAGTCGCCGGTGGGATGGAGGAGGTTCATCTCGTAGTAGTTGGTGTTGCGCAGGGCGGCCATCAGGTGGCGGTGGGCGGGATTGCAGGAGTGCAGCTCGACGTCGAGGCCGAAGCCCTCGGCGGCGCGGGCGATCTTAAGGGCGCCGGTGATGCCGCCGTCGTGGTAGGCGTCGGCGCGGCCGAAGTCGGTGGAGCCGGTGCGCATGATCTCGACCTGGGCCTCGACGCCGCGGACGAAATCGGAGCGCAGCAGCGGGGTGCGGATCAACTGGCGCAGCTTGCGGTGGGCCGAGGTGGCGCCGCCGAGATCGCGGTAAGGGTCTTCGTACCAGAAGTAGTTGGCGTCATCGAGGGCGCGGCCGACGCGGAGGGTGTCGGCGAAGGTGCGATAGACGCCGGCCGGGTCGAGCATCAGGTCCATTTCCGGTCCGGCGGCCTCCCGCACCGCCAGGACGGTGGCGACCTCCTCGGCGATGTCTACGTCGTCGACCCAGCTATGGATCTTGAATCCGCGATAGCCGGCCTCGCGGCACTGCACGGCGAAGTCGGCGAACCGCTGCGGGGTGTGCAGGCCGCCGCCGGCGCGGTCGCCGGGATAGGTGCTGGCGTAGGCCTTGAGCGGGCGGCGCCGGCCGCCGAGCAGCTCGTAGATGGGGGCGTCGTAGAACTTGCCGGCCAAGTCCCAGAGGGCGATGTCGACGAGGCCGACGCCGATGCCGTCGTGCTGGCCCAGGGAGAGGCGCATGGCGTGGTAGAGGGGCTCGCGGGCCAGCGGGTCGGCGCCGAGCAGGTGGGCGGCGAGCAGATCGACCTGGCGGGCGGCGACGACCAGCGGGCCGACGCATTCGCCGGTGATGCCGAGGTCGGTCTCGATGCGGATGGCGCAGCGCTTGGGCCGGACTACCTGGTCGGATTGCATGAGTACGCCGGGGAGCTTGGCGCCGAAGCCGACGCCGCGCAGTTCGATGGTGAACTCGAAGGTCTCGATGCGGGTGATGGTGGGTCGCGGCGGGATTGGTGAATCCTCCTGAATACGGAGCGAGACGCGACTAGTATGGGGCAGACGGTGGACAGGAGCACCGTGCGGCAACCAGAACCAGGCGCTATCTGAAAGGACCAAACGAATGCGGATGGCCGTGAAATCGGTGGGAAACCTGCCGCTGTTCGATCCGGGTGAAGGGGTGGTGGTGTTTTCACCGGAGAAGGATGAGGCCGGCTACTGGGTCGGCGCGCCGCGCGCGTGGGTGGACGGCGACCACGTCTACGTAAGCACCCGGCACCGACGTCCGCTGAGCTCGGGACGGGGCTGGAAGTCGGCGGTGTCGCGCAGCTCCGACGGGGAGAACTTCGAGGAGATCTGGGCGTGCTTCGCCGAGGATTTCGATACCGAATCGATCGAGCGCAGCGCGCTGGTGCGGGCGCCGACCGGCGAGTGGCGGCTGTATATCTCGTACGTGGACCACGAGCGGCGCTGGCGGATCGATCTGCTGGAGGCCGACCGGGTGGAAGACT
>CAYYTN010000194.1:1923-5206 GCA_964474495.1 uncultured Chloroflexota bacterium | reverse complement strand
TCGACCTGATCCTCAGCGGCGACAACGCCGTGGTAATCGGGGTGGTGGCGGGCCGGTTGCAAGGCAAGCAACGCCGTACGGCGATCCTGTTCGGCGCCGGGGCGGCGGTGGTGCTGCGGATCGGCTTTGCGGCCATCGCGACGATCCTCTTCAAGATGCCGGCGCTGGCCGCGGTCGGCGGCGCGGCGCTCTTCTACATCGGCTGGCGCCTGGTGCAGCCGGAGCCCGAAGAAGAGGGCGGGCACAAAGTGGCCGGGTCGATGCGCGAGGCGATTCAACTCATCATCCTGGCCGACGTGGTGATGAGCCTGGACAACGTACTCACCATCGCCGGGGCGGCCCAGGGGCACGTTGGCCTGTTGATCTTTGGCCTCGCGGTGTCGATGCCGTTGCTGTTCGTCGGCGCGCAACTGATCGCCGTGGTGGCCGATCGAGCACCGCTGGTGATCTACCTGGGCAGCGGCTTGGTGTTCCGCATCGCCGTCGTGCTGATCCTGGAGGACCCGCTGGTCGCGCCGCTGTGGGAAGAGAACTTCGTCATCGAGCACATCCTGCCCTGGGTTGTCGGGATCGGCGGCCCCGCGGCCTACGTTATCCAGGCGAAGCTGCGCGGACGGCGTACGATCCCGATCATGGTCAACCCGTTCCGTGCCGAAGAGGTGGCCGGGGGCTAGGAGACGGCCGCCGCGAGCTGGTCGGGGATCTGCCGCCGGGCGGACTGAATTTCGTAGTCGAACGCGAGCAGATCGACCTCGATCGGTGAGATGCGCTGGCCGTCGGGGTCCTCAAGCAGACGCACGATCGGGTTCTCCAGGTGGGCCTTGTCCACTCGGGCCACCATGCCCCACGAGCCGGCGTACGGACCGGTCACCATCTCGACTTCGGACCCGGTGGGGAAGCGCGGGATGATGTCCATGGCGCGGGTAAGGATCTCGGTGTTGAGCTGGCCGCCCGACATGTCCCAGAGAATCTCGCGAACCTTCTCCGGGGCGAAGGCGATGCGGTAGGGGCGGTCGGCGGCCAGCGCCTCATAGGTGTCGGCGACGCCGGAAATCTCCCCGACAACGTGGATGCGGCGCGGGTCCACCGACTCCGCCCGCGAGCGGCGGATGCGGTTCTGCCCGATGAGTCCGCGGGGATAGCCGCCGCCGTCCTGGCGCTCGTGGTGCTGGTACACAACGTGGTGGGCGATCAGGTCGTCGCCGATGCTGGCCGCGCGAAGCATCTGGTAGCCGCGCGCCGGATGGCTCTTGATGATCTCGAACTCTTCGTCGGTGAGCTTGCCGGGCTTGTTGAGGACCGCCAGCGGCACGAAAACCTTGCCCACGTCGTGCAGCAACCCGCCCAGCGTGATTTGCGCCAGCCGGTCCTGCGGCATCCCGATCTGCTTGGCGATCATCGTGCTAACAATCGCCACGTCCACCGAATGCTGAAAGGTGTAGTCGTCGTGAATCATGATCGCGTTGAGTCCGTCGAGCGTATCGGCGGTAAGGATTTCGTCGAGCATCGCCTCGACTTCGCCACGGAGCCGTTCCACCGGGTCGATCGCCTCGGCGGCCCGCTGGAATTCGCCCGAATCCAGGGCTTTGTCGATGGTCGCCGGGTCTTCCCCGGCAAATGAGGCGGAGATGTCGGCGAACATGTCGAACGTGCTGGAGAGTTTGGCCCGAGTGGCCGCCTTCACCGAATCGGAGACCACATCGGGGATATCAATGCCCTCGGTGTCCGGGTCGTCGATGGTGACCGAGGTGTAGCCCTTTTCGAGCAGCGACTCCAACCGGCGCGCCGACAGCGCGGAGCCCTTCGACAGCAGCAGGTCGCCGCGGTCGCTGGTCAGATCCTTGGCCAGCACGGAACCCGGCTCGCAGCCGGCGATCGATACTCGTCGCAACTACATCCAATACGCCGGAACCCGGTAGGAGTTCCGCGCCTCCCCGGGACCGTCCGCCCGGCCCATCGCCGCTTGGCCGGCCCCCGTCCACCGTCGATCAACTGCGATCGGCGGCAATCCCCCTTTTGTCCACCGGTTGTCCACAACCTTTGAACTAAGGGCCGATAGATTAGCTCCCCCGGGTCGGGGAGTGTCAATAAAGTCGTTTACACCGTTCGGGGTCCGGCTGGTCGACGGAATCGCCCCCTTCTGACCGGGCGATATTGCCGTTGCTTCGCGGATGGGGGAGCGATAGGGTCGAACGGAGCGAGCAAGGCGAAATCCCGGCGAGGTGAATTCGGTTGAAGGTAATTCCGGCCAACCCGCGCGGCTACTGCCACGGGGTGGTGACGGCGATGCGGATGGCCCGCGAAGTCGCCGCGCAGGCCACCGGGCCCGTCTACATGCTGGGATACCTGGTGCACAACGAGCATCTCATCCGTGAACTGGAAGAGCTTGGCATCAAACTGATCGACGCCGACGACCGGCTTGCCGGGCTGGAGGAGGTGCGGGAGGGGACGGTGATCTTCACCGCCCACGGGATCGCGCCGGCGGTGCGGGAGCTTGCCGAAGCGAAGGGCCTGAAGTGCGTCGACACCACCTGTTCGGACGTCGAATCGACCCACGCTCTGATCATTGAAAAGGTGGCCGCCGGCTTCCAGGTGGTCTACGTCGGCCGGCGCGGGCACCCGGAGGCGCTGGGGTGCGTGGGCGAGGCGCCGGACGCGGTGCACCTGGTCCAGGACGTCGAGGACGTGCGGGCCCTGGAGATCGATTCGCCGCGAATCGCGGTGACGACCCAAACGACGCTGAGCGTCTGGGACACGGCGGCGGTGATCGCGGCCGTCCGGGAGCGCTACCCGGAGGCGGAGGTCCACAACGAGATCTGCCTGGCCACCCAGGACCGCCAGGAGGCCGTGATCGTGGCCGCTGAGGAGGCCGACCTGGTGCTGGTGGTCGGTAGTTCGCGCAGTTCGAATTCGCGGCGGCTGGTCGAGGTGACCGCGCAGCGGACCGGCAAGCCGGCCTACCTGGTGGATTCGACGGCCGACATCGATCCGGAGTGGCTGCGGGGCTGCGCCGCGGTGGCCGTGTCGTCGGGGGCCTCCACGCCGTCGCCGCTGACCCGGGATGTCATTCGCCACCTGGAGGCGCTGCCGGCTACGGGCTAGGCCGGGCCGGGATCCTGCCGAATGAGTTCCCAGGCAAATGGTCGGCCGTCGGCGAGCGTGGCGCCGGCCTCGGCGAACGGCACCCGGCCCTCGTCTTCGGGGTCGTAGAGCCGCGTCGGGAAGTTGGTCAGGATCGCCGGGGCGCCCGGTACCACGACGAACCCGTGGTGGACGAGTTCCG
>CAYYTN010000194.1:0-1900 GCA_964474495.1 uncultured Chloroflexota bacterium | reverse complement strand
ATCATCAGGGTGTACTGGCCCTCGGGGCCCTGCGCGGCGCCCATGCGGAACAGGTTGACGGCGCCTTCGGTGGGGGAACCGGGCCGCGGGTCGTGCACCCCGACCACCAGGTTCCCGTCGATCACCACGAAGCGGTCGCGCTGGTGCCGGTGGATGTGCCAGCGGTCTTCGTCGCGGGCCACGCCCGACCGGGTGAATGAGAAGTAGTTCTGGGTGAAGGGCAGCCGCTCGGCGTCGTAGAAATCGTCCCAGTCGCTCTTCAGGGTCTCGACCAGGTTGCCGCGGTCGTCGGCGTTGACCTGTAGCCGGCGCACGCGGATGCCGTCGATGTGAATGGCCGGGTCGAAGGGGTCGGTGTAGGGGAGCCGCATGGGGTCCTGGTTGTGCCTCGGACCGGCGTTTGGCCGGGAAGGAAATGGCGGTCCGTGCCGGGCCGCCGGTACAACATAACACTTTGGCGGCCGGGTCCCGCGGCGGCCTGCATCGGGGGAGCGAAACCTCTACACTGGCCGGGCCCGGCAGCCCGATCGCGGGTTCGATCGCGAGTCCGATCTAGAAAATGCTGCGCCGGCGCCCAGCGAGAAGAGAGCCAGCTATGACCGGCGCGGACCTGATTGCCCGAATCCTCAAAGCCGAAGGCGTGTCGCAGGTATTCAATTTCCCGTTTTCGCCGATTGTCGACGCGATCGCCGGGTCCGGCACGCGGGTGATTACGACCCGCCAGGAACGGGTGGCCGGCAACATGGCCGACGGGGTCTCGCGGTCCACCAACGCCCGCGAGATCGGCGTCTGGACCGTGCAGGCCAGCGCCGGCAGCGAAAACGCCTTCGCGGGCGTCGCCCACGCCTACACCGACTCGATACCGATGCTCTACCTGCCCGGACACCCGGGCATCGACGCCATCGGCGTTTCGCCGACCTTCGACAGCGAGGCCAACTACGCCGCCACCACCAAGGCGTCGATGAAGGTGTTCACGCCCGATCACATCCAGGCGCGGATGCGAAGGGCCTACCAGGCGCTGCGCTCCGGCCGGCCGCGACCGGTGATGGTGGAGATACCCGGCGACGTGGCGCGGGCCGAGTTCAAAGGCGAATACACCTACGAGCCGGTGGCGCCGGTGCGTTCGGGTCCCGACGGCGGCGCGGTGAAGGAGGCGGCCGAGCGGCTGCTGGCGGCCGAGAACGCCATGATCTGGGCCGGGCAGGGGGTCCACTGGGCCGAGGCCTACGCTGAGTTGAAGGATGTGGCCGAGCTGCTCGGCATCCCGGTGATGACCACGCTGATGGGCAAGAGTGCCTTTGACGAGACCCACGAGCTTTCCGCCGGGACCGGGGCCGGGGTGGTGGCCGCGATGGCCGCCCACTACCTGCGCGAGTGCGACGCCCTGCTGGTCGTCGGCTCCAGCTTCAGCGACGCCTCGTTCACGCCCACCGTCGGGCCGGGCAAACTGATCGTCCACGCCACCAACGACGCCGTGGACCTCAACAAGACCCACCCGACCGCGGTGGCCATTCTGAGCGACGCCAAACTCTTCCTGGCGGCGCTGGCCGAGGAATTGCGTCGCATCGGCGCCGACCGCACCGCGGCCCGCAAAACAAACGTCGAAACGCTGGCGCGGATACGCACCGGGTGGGAGGCCGAGTACGAGCCCGAGTTCAGCGACGATTCCAGCCCGATCAACGGCTACCGCATGTTCCGCGAACTCTGGAGCGTGCTGGATCCGGCGACCTCGATCCTGACCCACGAGTCCGGTTCGGTGCGGGACATCCAGTGCGTGTTCCACCGGGCCACGACTCCGCGCGGCTACCTGGGCTGGGGGCAATCGTCGCAGCTGGGCTACTCGCTGGGTCTGGCGATGGGCGCCAAGCTGGCCAACCCGGACAAGACCGTGGTGAACGTC
>CAYYTN010000193.1:1804-5246 GCA_964474495.1 uncultured Chloroflexota bacterium | reverse complement strand
CGCTTCACCGGCTCGCCGCGCAATCGGGAACTGGTCGAATGGGACCAGGTCTACGACGATGTCGACTACGACTGGAGTCTCTCCGGCGAGGCCGGGAAGATGGACTTCGACAACATCTCGACCCACGAGGTCGGCCACGCGGCGGGGATGAGCCATCCCGAGGACACCTGCGTTGAGGAAACGATGTACCGCTACGCCGACTACGGCGAGACGCAGAAGCGCGACCTGAACGCCGGCGATATCGCCGGGATCGCGGACCTGTACTAGGAATCCGTTCGCCGGCGGATGCCCGACCGGGTGTTGGCCGGACGAGCGGTTTGCCAGGTTGAACTGAGCCGGCCCCCGGAGACCTCGTCTCCGGGGGCTGGTCTTCTTTCGAGGCTGGACCGGGTCGCAGCGCCGATAACGACCGCCGGCGGCAGGCTAGCATGGCGCCTATGACCGCACCGCAGTGCAACCCCACAATGACCGCAGATCGAGTGCTGCTTCTGCTGGACGCCTGGGAGGCGGCCGGGATCGCGGTGTGGGTGGATGGGGGGTGGGGTGTGGATGCCCTGTTGGAGGAGCAGACCCGGGAGCATCAGGACCTGGACATCGTGCTCGCGTGCGCCGATCGGGAGAAGTTCGATGGACTGATGAAGGACCTGGGGTTCAGTCTCTTTCGCGACGACGGGCCGGCCAACTGGGTGCTGTCCGATGCGGCCGGCGACCAGGTGGATGTGCACCTGGCGGAGCTGGATTCAACCCGGATCGACGAGCGCGGGATCGAGGTGTACGGGCAGAAGGGGCTGGCGTATGAGGTCGGTAGCCTGGGAGGGACGGGAACGATCCTGGGCCGGCCGGTGCCCTGCTGCACGGCAGAGTTTCAGTTCGCCTGGCACTTCGCGGATTTTCCGATGACGGCGGCGCAACGGCGGGATGTGGCGGCGATGCAGGCGCGGTTCGGATTTGAGGTGCCGGGAGTTGAGGGTGGCGGGGCGGGAGTCTAGTCAGTTGGCGCGGTGGCTGGCTTGGCTGGTCCGGACTCGGCGATGTCGCGGAGGTCGAGGAGGAGGCGGTAGTCGAGGATGGCGACGGGAAGTATCGGCATGATCAGGGCGATCAGGGCAATCGCACCTGACCGAGTGAGAGTATCGGCGGCATCCCCGGTGCCTAGGCCGACGAATGACGTGCGAAACAAAATGACAACGAGAGTGATCGCGATCGCGGTGGGGAGGTGATAGCGAAGGATGCGCCCGGTCTTCCACCACACAAAGAGAAATGTCGCGGCAAGCGTCAGCCCGACCCAAATGAAGGTGAGGTCGTGCCACCCACTCAGGAACGCACGGGCGAGCCCGGCCATCAAGACGGAGAAAAAGAACGAATCCGCGCGACGTTTCGAAGGATATTGGAAAACAGGGAAGCGCCGGATTCCCGATTTGACCCATCGTTCCAACAAGAGCAAGAGGAACATCACGGGTCCAAAGATGCCGAGGAGGAGGGCAAGGCGGGCGCCAAAGCCAATTCCGACGACGTAGGCAATGAGGCTGCCCACGATCAGTGGCACGGCCATTGGCACCACAAACAGCGATGTGGGTAACAGCGCCCAGAAGTGTGGGCTCTGTGGAATCCGGCGCTCGGCAGGGGGCTTGGCGAGGACGAAATCGGGTACGCGGGCGATGGGGATACCTTAACGAGGCGGCTTTTGCGGTTGAGGTTACTTTAGCAACAGAAATCAGCAGGTCGGGCGAAGGGACCGATGCGGTGGGGGTTTTGACTCCGGCGGGGGGCGTACATAAGCTCGGCCGGGAGGATCACGGACCCCGGAAGGATGCCGGCATGGCGAGCGAATCGACGGTGGCGCGGGAGACCGCAAGGTTCCTGGCGAGTCGTGGGATCGAGCGGGTCTACGGGCTGCCGGGCGGCGAGGTGACCCACCTGATCGAGGCGCTGGAGGACGAGGGGATCGCGTTCGTGCTGACTCACCACGAGACCTTCGCCGCCCACATGGCCGACGCCGAGGCGCAACTGGCCGGCCGGCCGGCGGTGTGCCTGTGCACGGTGGGCCCGGGGGCGACGAACATCGTGAACGGGATCGCCAATTCGATGCTCGATCGGACGCCGGTGCTGCTGCTGGTGGGCGAGTTCAACAACGCCGACCGGGCCGAGTGGACCCACATGAACGTGGATCTGCTGGAGCTGTTTCGGCCGGTTTCGAAGCTGGTGGAGCGGATGTACGCGAGCAACTGCGCGGAACTGCTGGAGCGGGCGTGGGATACGGCGACGGCGCTGATGCCGGGGCCGGTTTGCGTGGCGCTGTCGTCGAGTGACGCGCAGGCCGACGTGGCGGAGACGGACTGGCCGCCACAGGCGGTTTCTTCGGCTTCGCCGGGCTTGCTACCCGAACCACAGGGCGATGTGCTGCGGGAAAGGCTGGAGCAGGCCGAGCGGCCGGCGCTGGTGGCCGGGATCGGGGTGCGCGACGCGGCGATCAGCCAGGGGCTGGCGGAACTGGCGGAGGCGTGGGATATCCCAATCGTGATCACGCCGAAGGCGAAGGGCTGGGTCAGTTCGGAGGACCCGCGGCTGGCCGGGGTCTACGCTTCGTACGGATCGGCGAAGCTGCAGGCGCTGCTGGCGGACGCCGACCTGGTGGTCGGCGTGGGGCTGGACGGGACGGACTTCATAAGGCCCTGGCGTTACGGCGAGGTGCTGGACCTGGCGGAGATCGCGCGGGAGGACTCGGCGTTTCCGGCGGAGCGGCTGGTCACAAACGTAGCGGCGACGCTGCGCGACGCGGCGGTGGACGGCACGGCCAAAGGCAACGGCGCGGATCGGGCGGCGGAGTGCCGGCGGGCGGCGTGGGAGGACGTGGAGGCGAAACCGGAGTCGGACCTGGCGCCGCCGGCGTCCAGCAAGGGCGGCATCCAGCCGCACGCGGCGATCGAGTCGATCCGCGGAGCGGTGGGCCGGGAGACGGTGGTGGTGTGCGATGTGGGGATGCTGAAGCTGGCGCTGTGCCAGTACTGGGAGGTGTTTTCGCCGAATACGTTCCTGGTGTCCAACGGCCTTTCGACGATGGGCTACGGGCTGCCGGGAGCGCTTGGCGCTTCGCACCACGTGGGCGACGAGCCGGTGGTGGCGCTGGTGGGCGATGGCGGGCTGCTGATGTGCCTGGGTGAACTGGATACATTGGCAAGGACGGGCCGGCGGGTGGTGGTACTGGTGGCGGTGGATACGACGCTGTCGCTGATCCGGTTGAAGTCGGAGGGCGACGACCTGCGCGGGAGTCCGAACGACTTCGGCGCGCCAGATTTCGTGGCGATCGCGACCGGGGTGGGGATGAACGCGGTGCGGGCCGTCTCGGAGTCTGATCTGGCGGCGAAGGTGGAGGAATGCCTGGCGCTGGACGGTCCGTCGTTGATCGAGTTCCCGCTGGACTACCGGGGCTACCGCCGCATGG
>CAYYTN010000193.1:0-1779 GCA_964474495.1 uncultured Chloroflexota bacterium | reverse complement strand
ATAATCCTTCGACCACGCGAGACTATGTGCGAGTGATTTCGCCGCCAATCGATAACTGAATATTGCTCAACTTGACCGGCAAATCGCCGGGTTCCCGGGCAGGGAGGCGGCGTCCGGGGGCCGGCTTCATTAGACCGTTCCGTGTGCGGCCGCGCGTTCGACAGCTCTGGCCAGTGTTGGCCGTCCTGGCCCTGCTGGCTTCGCTGCTGCCGCCGGCGACTCCCGACGCCAACGCGGCCGCCCTGCTGTACCAGGCCGACCAGGTGATCAGCTTCAGCGGCTCGGGCAACGGCCACGGGGTCGGTATGTCGCAGTACGGCGCGAAAGGCCGCGCCGAGCAGGGCCAGAACGCGGCGCAGATCGTGGCGGCCTACTACCAGAACACGGCGATCAGCCCCTACGGCACCGACAGCACCCGGGTCCGGGTGATGGTCGATGAGGACTACCTGCCGCCGGCCGCCGACGGCTCGTTCCCGTCGTCAAACAAGCTGCCGGCCAATATCTGGGGCTGGGGCGGGCAGTGGGCCATCGAGGGAGTCAGCGGGCCGCTGGAACCCGGCACGCGGCTGACGCTGTCGACGAATCCGGCCCGCAACGGCTTCCAGGTGCAGCTGTTCGACCCCGCCGGGAATCACATGATCTCGTTCGCCTTCCCGGGGGCGATGAAGATCATCGCGCTGAATCACACGACCCGCCTGCAGGTCTATCACAAGTTCACTCGCTCGGTGCCGGGCTCGAACGGGACGCTCTTCTACGACACCTACCGCGGGGACATCTGGATCCGGCAGAACGCCGAGGGCTACCTGGATACCGTGAACGAGGTGAACCTGGAGGACTACCTGCGCGGGGTGGTGCCGGCGGAGATGCCCTCGAACTGGCCGCACGAGGCGCTGGTGGCGCAGTCGCTGGCGGCCCGGACCTACGCCCTGACCAGCATGAACCCGGGCAACCCCTGGTGGGATATGGATGACACGACGTTCTTCCAGGTTTATGAGGGGGCGAACCGCGAGAACGCCCAGACCAACGCGGCGATCGACGCCACCCACAACCAGGTGATCACCTACGCCGGCGTGCCGATCCGGGCGTACTTCTTCTCCAGCGGCGGCGGGCATACGGAGAACGTAGAGGATGTGTTTACGGAGACCTTGCCGTACCTGCGCGGCTTTGCCGATGTCGACGCGGCCGGGCAGGCCTTTGACGCCGGTGCGCCGGATACGTCCTGGTCGACGGCGCAGTTCCCGATGCGGGTGCTGGAGGACATGCTGAACGCGAAGGAGTCGACGCGGGTCGGCGCGCTGCTATCGATCGACTTCGGCGATCGCTCGGCCAGCGGGCGGCTGCGTTCGGTGGTGGTGGCCGGGACGCAGAATACGCGGCGGCTGACGGCCAGCTTCTTCCAGGCGGTGTTCAACCGCCGGACCCCAACGGAACTGGGCACGATCCTGAGTACGCGCTTCGAAATGCGGATCCAGTTCCCGTGGGTGCAGCCGGTGGCGGACCTGGGCCTGCCGGGCGGGCAGTCACGCTACTTCCCGGAGACGAGCCATAACGTGATCTTCGGGTTCAAGGACTTCTTCGAGGCCAACGGAGGGGTGAACGCCTTCGGGATGCCGCTGACGGAGGAGTTCACCGAGAACGGGCTGACGGTGCAGTACTTCCAGCGGGCGAAGTTTGAGTACCACCCGGAACTGTCCGGGACGAAGTACGTGATCCAGCTGGGGCTGCTGGGGGACATCGTGACCGGCGGGTTCGACTACCCGAATGATGTGGCGTTCCCGA
>CAYYTN010000192.1:0-5269 GCA_964474495.1 uncultured Chloroflexota bacterium | reverse complement strand
GGCGTCGGGGTGACCGGCAAGCCGGCGTTGAGTCTGGCGGCGATTCACGATTGGCCTCCCGCGGCGGAACCTGTCGGACCGGCGATCAGGTCTGGTTGCTCAGGTCAGCTCCACCGGCAACTTCTCGAGCTTGTAGCCCCTGATCTGGGTCCCTACGTGCTGCCGGAGATCGTGGGTGATGGCCGGGATCTTCTTTCCCTTCGGGTCCCGCAGGATTCGCACGGTCGGTCGATCCATGGCAAGCGGCGAGATTCCTTCGACGACTCCGGAGCAGCCGGCGAAACGCCCGTTTTCGATTATGATTTCGGTCCCGGCGGGGAACATCGGGAAGCTCTTCAGGAAGGCGCCGACGATTTCGGAATTGAGCGATGTGCCGGCCCGGTCGACAAGTTCGACGCGAACCTGTTCGGGCGGGAGGGGAGCGTGGCGCTTGTTGCCGTTGGTGAGTTCGGCATAGGCAATCCCGACGGCGGCGACTTCGGCGAGGATGTGAATCTGGTCCCCGCCACCCTGCCGCTGGACGCTGCGCTTCAGCTTGTTGGTGCCGCTGAGACCGCGGGGGTAGCCGGTGCCGTCCTGGCGTTCGTGATGCTGGTAGGCGATCTGGGCGGGCTGGGTGTCGCTGCCAAAACGATTGCGCAGAATCTTATAGCCAAGGAGGGTGTGGGCCCGGTAGCGGTCGAAATCCGCCGGGTCGAGGTCCATCTCTTCAATCTCGACGAAATCCGGGTTGAGCACGCTCAGGCCGATGTCGTGGAGGATGGTGCCAGTGGCGAGGGCCTGAAGCCGCTCGAGCGGGAGGGTCAACCGTTTGCCAAGAACGACGGCGGCAATGGCGGAGTCGAGGGCGACGGTGTGGCCGCGCTCGTGGTGGGTGCGGATGGTGTTGAGGCCGGCGGTGGTGTCGGCCTCCATGATGTCGCCGACGATGCCGATGGAGGTTCCGACGAGGGCGTTGAGTTCGCCAGCGGCGGCAATCTCGTCCTGCACCTCCTGGCTTTCAAGGGCCCGCGATACGGAACGGGGGGCGTCCTTTTCGAAGCGTTCGGAGATTGAGGCAAGGCCGTTGATGGAGGACGCCATTTGATTCAGGGTGAGGTGTCGACTTGATTCGCTGACGGCGTCTTCGATGGCGATTCCGGCGGTTTCCTCGTCCTCGATGTAGACGAAATGGAACGCGCGCTTCTCAAGCTCGTTCAGGATGCGGGGGGTCAGCTTGACGCCGGCGTTTACCAGCACCTGCCCTTCGGCGTTTAGCGCCGGCAGGGCCAGCACCTGGCCCGGGGTGGCCTCGGCCAGCAGGTACATCCGCACCGGGCTCCCCTTTCATTGCACGACCGGACGGGTCGTAGCGCCCGCGGAACGGGCGCGCCTACAGTTTAAGCATTTTGCCGCCAGCCACTATTCTTGGCGGGCCACGACTGGCATTCTTCCCGACCGTCGCCGGCGCCAACGAGCGCCGGGCGGCACCCGGGCTGTAGATCGTATACGTAACCGGGAGCGTCCCGGGGGCGAAAAGCAGTAGCGCTGGCAATGATGGCGGAATCAAATCCACCGACAACCGATGCCGAGGACTACTTCACGGTAGAGCTGGCGACGCTGCGCTCGGGCCGTCCGGTCGATTTCAGCATGTTCATCCGCGGCGAAGAGGGGATCGAGCCGTACGCAGAGGCCGGGGTCATGTTCGATCAGACCCGGGCAATGGGGCTGCAACAGCATGGCATTGGGGAAATCCATGTCCGGGAGACGGACCGGGAACCGTTCTGCCGGTACGTGGAGGCGCACATGGCGAGCCTGCTGGCGGACGAGGGCATCGGCAGCCCGCAGAAGGCCAGGCTGATCACGGGGGCGGCGACGAACCTGGCGCGGGAGATCGCGATCAATCCGCTTTCGCAGACAGTGGACCGGGGCCGGAGCCTGATCGTAAGGGTGGCGGGATTGGTGATCCCGGAGTCGGAGAAGCTGGCGGAGACGGTGCGTTCGGCGGCGGCGGACGAGGCGCTGTACAAAGAGTGCGTGACGGTGGCGATCTACTGCCTGGCGTTCGGGGACCACCTGCGGTTGAAGTCGATGAAGACGCTGGCGGAGCTGGCGCTGACCGGGTTCGTGGCGAATATCGGCAAGAGCCGGCTACCGCCGAAGATTCGGATGCGAACGACCGACCTGGCGCCGCGCGAGGCGATTCTGGTGCGACGCCATCCGGAAATGTCGATGGAGATGGTGGATCGGCTGATCTACCCGGAGACGCGGGTGGGGCAGGGGATTCTGCTGCACCACGAGCATCGGGATGGCTCGGGGTACCCGAAAGGGATACAAGGCCAGCAGATCCCGATGGTTGCCCAGTTGGTGGGGTTGGCGGATCTGTACAACGAGGGAGCGCGGGAATCCGGGCAGGAGGGTTCGGCGGCGGCGCTGGAGTCGCTGCAGGCGCTGAGCGCCCAGTATCAACACGCCTTTGATCGGACCATCCTGACGGAGTTCATCAACTTCATCGGGAAGCTGCTGGCGTAGGGCGGGGCGGGGTTGGGATAGGCTGGCGACGACGTCGCCGAGTTGCCGGAGGTACCGCCCGTGAGCCGCGCCGATTCGCCCAACATCTTGCTGATCATGACGGACCAGCAGGCGCTGCACGCGGTATCAGCATATGGGGCGCAGCACTGCCGGACACCGGCGATCGACGACCTGGCGGCGGATGGGGTCCGGTTCGATCGGGCGTATACCCCCACCGCCCTGTGCGCGCCGGCGCGGACGAGTGTGCTGACCGGGCTGCTGCCGCACAATCACAACGTCCGCTACAACACGGATACGGCGGGATTTCACGGCGAGCGGGCGGGCCATCCATTTGCGGTATTCCCGGACCACCTCGCGGAACGGGGCTACCGGTTGGGCTGGTCGGGCAAGTGGCATGCCGGACTGGCGGAACTGCCGCGCGACATCGGCTTTGAGGGGTTCAGTCTGCCGCGCTACGGCGACTTCTGGAATTGTGCGGAGTACGACGAGTTCCTGGCGGCGCAGGGGATCGCTAAGCCGCCGCGGGTACATGAGTTCGCGGCCCGGCCAGAATTCAGCGACCCGAACAACAAGGCGGTCTCGGGCTATTTCGACGGTCCGGCGGCGGCGGCACCGAGTCGGATGGTGGCGGATCGGGCGATTGAGTTGCTGGGGCGGTATGCGGGGGAGGGCGGCCCGTTCTTCCTGACCTGCAACTTCTGGGAGCCCCACGCGCCGTACTTGCCGGCGGTGGAGTTCAAGGACCTGTATGACCCGGCGGCGATCGAGCCGTGGGCGAGTTTTGAGGACGATCTTGAAGACCGTCCGATGGGTCACCGGGTGCAGCGACGGAGTATTTCGCCGCTGGCGACGGCAGCGCCCTGGGAGGAGTGGGCGCAGGCGATCGCGCGGTACTGGGCGGCGGCGACGATGGTAGATGCGGAGATCGGTAGGCTGATCGCGGCGTTGCGGGCGACCGGCCGCTATGACGACACGCTGATCGTGTTCGCGACCGACCACGGGGAGTCGATCGGGATCCACGGGGGCACGTTCGACAAGGGTGGGATGGCCTATGAGGAGTTGTATCGGATCCCGCTGATCGTGAAACTGCCCGGGTCGGCGCAGGCAGGGACGAGCCGGGAACAACTGGTGAGCCTGATCGACCTGGCGCCGACCTTCTGCGAGATGGCGGGTGGGTCGATGACCGGGACGGACGGAGTCAGCCTGAAGCCGATCCTGGAGGATCGGGCGGCTCCGGGGCGGGAGTACCTGGTGAGTGAGGACTACGGGCACCGGCTACCGGCCGGGTCGCGAATCCTGTGGTCGGGCACGCACAAGTACGTGCTGAACGCGACGGATATCGATGAACTGTACGACCACGCGGAGGACCCGCACGAGATGCACAACCGGGTGCGCGATCCGGAATTGGCGGGGGTGCTGGAGGCGATGCGGGCGCAGTTGCTGGAGCATCTGCGGGCGACCGGAGACAACCTGCACAACCAGTGGGACAACCTGCTGACGCTGCCGGCGGACTTGTAGACCGGGGCCGGTGGGCCGCCTTTCGGGGATCCGCCGGGCCCGGGTGAGAATCGACGCCGTCGGAGCCGGGCCGGCTCGCCTGAGTTCGTGGGGGTTCGAGGTGCGGGTGTACGCCGGCGACGCGTCCCGCAGGCCACCGACGGAGGTGACGGAATCGCACTGCTACGAAGGGGCACAGATGACGGCGGGGACATGGGCGTATCTGGAACTGCTGGAGGATGGGCGGCTGGCGGTGGCCCAGGGGTGGGGTACGTGTCCGGTGGAGCTGCCGGCCGATCAACGGGTCTTCGAGTGTTGGGGGCCCCGCGGGACCTTCCTTTGCCCGGCCTGGAGGGCGGTGACCTAGCTTCCCAGGTTCTCGATTAACGCGTAGGTGAAAAGCAGCAGGCCGAGCCCAAGAGCGGTGCCGGCGACGACGGCGTTGGCCCGCCGAAAAACGACGGTGAAGGTGCCGCGGAGACCGTTGCCGTAGCGGTAGATATCGACGCGGATGAGCCGCAGGGCGTTGAGGGCGAGGGCGAATAGCGGTCCGCCGAGGAAGACGATGGGAGAGAGCAGGTCGAAGGCGTCGCGCCAGCCGGGGACCTCGCGGATGGCGCTGACCGGTAGGAAGAAGAAGTCGATCCCGGCGTAGGCCTTCAGGATGGCGGCGGCGGCGAAGTAGAGCCCGGGGAAGATGAGGAGGGCGCCGATGGGAGCGCTGTATTCGAGCAGCGGGCGGCGGGGTGGGGCGATCATGGAGTCCTCCGGGCAGCTTTGGCGGGGTCGGATGCTGAAACCGCTCCGCGTGGCCTGGCGTTACGCTGGCTTGGGTCCAATGCGCGGAGGAACGGCATTCGGATGAGTGCGAAGAATGTCGAGACGACGGAGATCTGCCCGCGGTGCCGGGTGGCGGGCTGCCGGCGGGCCTTCGACGAACTCTGCGCGAAGGAGTTCAGCGACCGGGCGTACGCGGCGGTGCATCTGCTGACGGTGGATGCGTATTCGCTGCAGCACGGCGAGGAGCGGAGCGCCCGGTCGAACGCGTATCACCTGGTGCGGCTGACGGCGGCGCTGGAGTTCGGGGCGGACTCAGGGACCGGGAGCCCGGAACCGCGCGGCTGGCGGGAACGAATCGAGCGCGGGATCGGGTTGCCGGATTTCGCGATACCGGCGGATCCGGGCGGGCTGACGGTCGCGCACGCGGCGGGGGCGGCCGATCCGGCGGAGCACGGGGAACGGGTGCGGGAGTGGGCGCGGG
>CAYYTN010000191.1:0-5273 GCA_964474495.1 uncultured Chloroflexota bacterium | reverse complement strand
CATGTTCCAGCCGGGGCCGGTGAACATCGTGTCGTGGATGCTGTGATTGTGGTCGGCGCCGGTGGGCGATACCGAGAAGCCGACGCCGATGGCGTTCTTCAGGCGCGGCTCGTGCATCGGGAAGTCCCCGCCCTTGATGGCCACCACGTGGTCGGCGGCGCCCTTGCCCACGATCTCCGCCGCCTTCGCCGAGCCGTTGGCCAGGATGTCGCCGAAGCCTTCGCGGTTGGCGATCTGCAAAACCATCGCCACCATCGCCTCGGCGTTGCCGAACTTCAACTCGATGCCGCCGGTGTCAGAAGCGTCGATGATGCCCGCCTCCCACCACGACATCGCCGTCGAGATGGCCATGCCGGCGCCGATTGTGTCCAGGCCGTACTCGTTGCAGAGCTGGCTGGCGTAGGCGACGGCCGCCAGGTCGTCGACCTCGCAGTTGCTACCAACCGCGCCGACGGTCTCATATTCCGGTCCGCCATACTCGGGCGAAACCTCGTAGTCGCCGTCCTTGATCTCGACCACGCGCTTGCAGCGAATCGTGCAGGCGAAGCAGGTCTCGTTCTTCAGCAGGATGTCCTCGGTCATCCGTTCGCCGCTGATGTTTTCCCAGCCGTCCTCGAAGTGGCCGAGCTCGAAGTGTCGCGTCGGCAGCCCGCCGAAGTCGTGGAAGCTCTTCAACCCGCCGTTGGTGCCGTGCGGCTGGAATGTCGGGATCCGGTCGTGCTGCGCCTTGTTGACCCACTTGGCCATGCCCTTGAAGGGCCCCGGGTCGGCCACCGGCACGTTGCTGTGCCCGCGTACCGCGATGGCCTTCAACATCTTCGATCCCATCACCGCCGCCATGCCGGTCCGCCCCGCGGCGCGCGACTTGTCGACGATGATGCCGGCGATGTTCGACAGCTTCTCGCCCGGCGGCCCGATCAACGCAAAGCGCATGCCCTTGTCGCCCATCTCTTCGCGGATGGTGTCCTCGGTGGGCCCGCTGGTCTTGCCCCACAGGTGGGCCGCGTCGCGTATCTCCACCTCGTCATCGACGATCGACAGGTACACCGGCTTGTCCGAAGCACCGGTGACGACGATCCCGTCCCAGCCGGCGCGCTTGAACTCGGAGCCGAAGTAGCCGCCGACGTCGGCCTGGCCGTAGCCGCCGGTCAGCGGCGACTTACCACCGATGCAATTGCGGCCGGTGCCGCCGACGGGGATGCCGGTGTGGGGGCCGTTGGCGACGATCAGGTGGTTGTCGGGGCCCAGGGCGTCGACCGAGGGCGGGACTTCCTTGAGCAGGTAGTAGGCGATCATCCCAGCGCCGCCGCCGTAGGTGCGGTAGAAGACGTCGTCGTGCTCGTCGATGGAGGTCTTGCCGCTGGTCAAATCGACGCGCAGAACCTTGCCGGTATATCCGTTGGGCATCTAGCTCTCCTGTGTTGCGACGCTTGCCGCCGGTGGCCGTATCGGCCCGAAGGCCGGCCGGTCCCACGACCGCACTCGTAAAACGCTCGCCCGATTGTCCTACAAAAGGGCAACTGAACGCGAGTTACCCGCCGTGAAAGACCCGGAAGGCCGCCGGCGAGCCTTCAGGCGCGGCGCAGCCCCGGCACGAAAGCCGTCGCCAGAATTGCCACCGCCACCACCGTCCCACCGCCGATCGCGATCGCCGCCGGCACTCCCAGCGCCTCGCCGATGCCGCCCAGGATCAGCGGGCCGACCCAACCCAGGCCGATCGCCCAGACCCAGCCGCCGACGGCGCGGCCGCGCATGGCCGCCGGCATATTGGCCTGCAACAGGACCCACTGCAGGCCGTCGAACAGCGCCGCCATCGCCCCGACGCCCAGGACCATGAACAGCGCCACCTCGAACTGATCGGCCACGGATACCAGCAGCAGGAAGCCGCCGTAGCCCAGGGTCACCCCGAGCAACACCCGGCCGCGCCGTTCGACGGACCCGAGCATCGCCAGCGCGATGGATCCCAGGATGGCGCCCAGGCCGGAGAAGAGAGTCAGGGTTCCCAGGCCGGTAGGGCCGACGTGCAGCACCTGCTCGGCAAGGGCCGGAAGTAGCGAGTGGTAGGAGAAGGCGAAGATTTCGACCAACAGGGTCAGCCCGAGCAGCAGCCGCACCACCCGGTCGCCGAGCATGGTCTTGAGCCCCATCACCAGGTCGGACCACACGGACCGGGTTACCGGGCCGGGACGCGACGCGGCGCCGGGGATGCCGACTACCCCGAACGCTCCGAGCAGCGCCGCGATTCCACCGACGAAGAACGCCGCCGCCGGCCCGACGAACTCAATGAGCAGACCGGCGCCTAATCCGCCGATAACCGAGACCATCCGCAGACCGAGAATGTAGGCGCCGACGGCGTTGGTGGAATGTCGGGGGCCGACGATGTCGGTCATCAATGCCTGGACCGCCGGGACCTCGAAGGTGCGCGCGGCCCCGCGCAGGCCGGTGAGGAGCAGGATCAGCCAGACGGACGCGGGACTGACCACCACAACCATCCCCATCGACAGGGCGAAGATGCCCCCGGTGAGGCCGGTCAGCGCGAGCAGGCGGGGCCGGTCGACCCGATCGGCGACCGCACCGGCCAGGGGGCCGAAGAGCATGTTGGAGAGGTTCTGGGCGGCGAACGCCAGCGCCGCCAGGAAGATCGAGCCGGTGAAATCGAAGACGAACCAGCCGACCGCCACCCGCTCCATCCAGAAACTGAGCGAGTAGCCCAGCGACGCCAGCCAGAGCCGGCGGTAGGCGGGGAAGGTGAACGCGACCATCTGCCGGGACAGCATGCGGCTCACGTTCCCTGGTGGGTTCCGGGCGGCCGACGTGACCGTCCGGGCCACATGCTAGCCGCCGGTGCCGATGCAGCGCCTAGCGGACGACGGTGATGTAACCCCCGGGTAGCGCGCCGGGACAGGCGCCGGCTCCGTTCGCGACCGCCAGCTCGGTGGGGCTGAGCAGGCGCAGGTAGGCGCACTGGTGTTCCCCGCCGCGTTCCTGCTGGTAGCAGTGCTCGGTGGTGATCGTCGCCGGATCGGCCCAGGTCGGCTCGCCGGGGTTGACCCACATCGTGAAGCCCGGCCCGCCGATGCGGACCTCGTTGGCCAGGGTGGTGGCGATCGCGAACGTGGCCTCGAATCCTCTGTCGGTAAACCAGGCGCCGGCGACCGTCCCGGGGACATCGCGCGAGATCGGCCGGCAAGTCTCGGCCCCAATGCGCACCCGGCCGGGGGTGCCGAACAGCGCCAGGTAGGCACCGCGCTGCGGCTCCGGGTGGTAGTCGTAGGGACAGTCGGCGTGCAGCAACTGATCGTAGCCGCCGCTCGCGTAGCGCGCCTGGTTGGCGAAGGTACCGGTGAAGGTGTTGTTGAAGAGGCCGAAATCGAAGGGGCCGCCCTGGCCGGGATCACCGGTGCCGGGTGTGTAGCCGATCAGCTGCCCGGCGGTCACCTCGACCGGGTTGGCGAAGAAGGTGGTACCGCTGTCGCTGGCCGGCTCGGACGGCAGCAGCGCTCGAAGCTCTGGAACGATCCAGCGGATGTGATCGAACTTGTAGACGACTTCGCAGCTGGCCTCGAAGAACAGCAGGTACTCGTTGACCCCGCCCTGCGCGTAGTAGCTGCCGGTGATGAATCGCGAATCCACCGGGGCGTAGACCGGCGCGGCCGGTCCCATGGGCGAGTCCGGCAGGTTGCCGCCGAGGACGATGAACGAGTGCTGCTTGATAACGGCGCCGGCCTGGTTGCCGGCGGGCACGATCACTTCGACCAGACTCAGGTCGGTGACGTCGGCGGTGAACTCCGGCCGCGGGTTGCTCTCTATCTCACAGGGGAAGCCGTAGAAGTTGGTAGCCGCCTGGTTCGGGGTGGGGACCGGCGTTGGCGTCGGCGCCTCGCCGGCATCCGGCGGCGCCTGCGTCGTCTCCGGCGGGTCGATGCTGTCGCCGGTCCAGAAGACCATCCCGGCGGCGGTCCAGCCCCAGTGCCGCCAGCCGTCGGTGAACGTCGGGGTGTTGGTGCTCTTGCGATAGAAGGACAGCCCGGTGGTGGTCTGTTGCAGGGTGTCGCCGTTGTCCGGGTTGGCGTGTTCGCATTCAAGCGGCTCGCCCATGGTGTCGCCGAGTTGCGACTTCATGAACGCGAAACCGAGCACGAATTCCGGCTCCTGCCCGGGAGCGCAGTGGGCGGCGGCGGCGCTGGTGTTGGTGGTGGCGATCAGCAGCAGGCCCGCCCCGGCCAGCGCGATGACGGCCAGCAACCGTCGCGGCACCGCCGGTCGGGTCACGGGCGCAACCGGCGTACGTCACCGCTGGCGACGATGTTCTTGCTGATGCGCGGGTCACCGACATAGAACACGGTGCCGCTGGCGGTGATCTGCACGTCCAGGGTGTCGCGGGCGTTCACCCGGACGTTGCCGCTGGCGGTGATGCGCACGTCGGCGCGTTCGGCTTCGAGGCCGGCGGCGAAGACGTCGCCGGAGGCGGTGACCTCGACTTCCAGATTGTCCACCCGCCCCTCGGCCACGATGCGCCCGGAGGCGTTGATCTTCAGGAAGAGGTCGCCGCCGTCCATGCCGCGCAACTCGGCATCGCCGGAGCCGATCACCTCGACCGCCTCGAGCGAGGGGACCGTGATGGTGACACTGCTCGGTTCGCGGGTGCGGAGCGAGCGTGCCCGCGAGATGCGCAGTTCGCCGTCGGAAACCTCGGTGCGAATGAACTCCAGCAGGTTGTCGTCGCCGGTGACTTCGACCGATTGTTCGCCGCCGACGGTGACGATGACGTGGTCCAACCAGCGACGTGGACCCGTTGGAAGTCCGGGACCGAGCGCGTCTCGGTGGCCGGCTGGCCGGAGCCTTCCTCGGCCGGGCCGAAGTGCACCGCCAAATCGGGGAAGCCGCGCTGCACGCCGGCCGCCGACAGCCCGGCCGCCGTTGCGAGGCCGGCGAAGAGGATCAGGGCGAAGACGATTCCGGCGGCCGCCGGACGCCCGCGCCGCAACATCAGAAAGGCCCCGATGGCGATGAGCAGAGCCGGCCACATGGCCAGCAGGTTGCCCCAGAAGCCGGCCGCGAAGAAATCGAGGGTGCCCAACAAGAGCACCGCGCCGACGAAGATGACGGCCAGGCCGAGGCCCAGGTTGGAGCTTCGTCGCGGGGAGTCAGACAACGGTTCGCCCTCCGGGAGTTGGTGATTGGCGGGATGCCCGCTGCGCCTGCCCTTGTTCGACAGATTCACACGGCAGGGGTAGCTTGGTCCACTCAAATCCTGAGAGGTGTGGGGTAGT
>CAYYTN010000190.1:0-5287 GCA_964474495.1 uncultured Chloroflexota bacterium | reverse complement strand
GTCGGCCGCGAAGTCCTTCATCTGCATGAAGGGCAGGAACATCCGCTTGGTTGCTTCGGCCAGGTCTTTCGCCGGCATCCGGGGCCTCCGATCGCGGCACCCGGGTACGCAGGGCTCCGGGTGAACCGTCCATTCTTCACCGGGAGTACGCGTCCCCTCCCGGCACCTGCCGGCATGTTATCAGCCGGCCGGCTCAGCCGGTTTTGTCTTTGGCGTCGTCAGTTCCCGCGACGTCGCCGTAGCGCGGCAGCCGGCCTAGCCGGATACGTCGCCGGCGCCGGCACTTCCGGCGGCGTCGCCGTAGCGGGGCAGCCGGCTCAGCCGGTTTTGTCTTCGGTGTCGTCAGTTCCGGCGCTGTCGCCGTAGCGCAGCAGCCAGTAGGAGCGGTAGAGGCCGTCGCATTCCGGGGTGCAGAAATCGAGGTCGTCTTCGGCGACCCAGACGTCGCGGGGAATCATCTGTCCGCACATGCGGCAATTGACGACGCCGGTGTGCCACCAGGGCCAGTTGAGCTGGCGCCAGTGGCCGGTCGGTGCCTCTTTGGCCATGGCTAGGCCCCCTTCCCGGCGGCGGCCATCGCCGACCGCAGCGCGGCGGTGGCCGCTTCGTCGATGAGGATATCGTCGCCGCTCTCTGAGATGGCAACGCCGTAGTCGGTGCGCGCCGCGGCGATCGACACGAACTGCTCTTCGACATCCCGGCGGACCAGTTCGACGTCGCGCTCCCAGGGCCGGCCGAAGCCGCCGCCGCCGGGGGTGCGGATGCGGACCTGGTCGCCGTGGGTGAGCTTGATGTTGGCGAAGCGGGAGTTGCTGCGGGTGCCGAAGGCGTCGCGGAAGGTCAGGAATTCGTCGGCGCCAGCCCGCTTGACGGTCAACTCGGAGGTCGCGCCGCCGCCGGCGCCGAAGAGCCCTTTGGGCCGCTTGACCATACCGTTGAACACGGCCGAGACCGTTATGTCGTCGGTGCGGACTTCCATGATCCGCTCGGTGCTGAGCCCGCCGCGATGCCGGCCGGGCCCACCGGAGTCCTGGCGCAGGCGGTAGGCCTTTTGCACGAACGGATACCGGGTCTCGAAGATCTCTACCGGGGTGTTGGGGCAGTTGCCGTTGGGGACGACCTGGTTGCTGTTGCCGTCGGCTTCGTCGCGGCCGCCCCAACCGACGCCTTCGAGGTGGTAGTGGACGTAGTACTGGTCGGTGTGCGGGTGGGTGCCGCCGAACAGGAAATTGCTGGACGAGCCGCCGGTGGCGGCGGAGGCACGATCCGGCACCGCCTGGGAAAGCGCCCCCAGGACGATTGCCCAGAGGCGGGGATGGGTCTCGGTGTTGCCGGCCACCGAAGCGCCGGGCTCAACGACGTTGACAACGGTGCCGGGCGGGGCGATAACGGTGATCGGGCGGTAGACGCCGTCGTTGTGCGGGATGTCGTTGTCGACGATCTGCAGCACCGCGTTGTACACGGCCGAGGCGGCGACGCCGTAGGTGCAATTCATGACGTGCGGACCCTGGGGATCGCTGCCGGTGAAGTCGGCGATGAGGCTGTCGCCTTCGATAACAACGCGCAGGCGGAACCAGTCGGCCTCGGGCGGGTCGGTGGCGTTGCTGATGGAGTCCTCGTAGTAGTACTCGCCGTCGGGAATGGCGGCGATCTCGGCGCGCATCCAGCGCTCGGAGTGGGCCATGAGGTCGGCGCAGATTCCGAGGAGGGCTTCGGCCCCGTAAGTCTCAAGGATTTCGTGCATGCGCCGCTCGGCGATGTCGAGGGAGGCGAGCATGGCGTGGAGATCGCCCCAGGAGTAACGCGGGGCGCGGTGGTTGGTCATGATGATCCGCCAGATGTCCTGGACGTATTCGCCCTCGCGCATCAACCAGACCGGCGGCAGGCGCAGGCCCTCCTGGTAGACCTCGGTGGCGGTGGCGGCGAAACCGCCGGGGGCCAGGCCGCCGATTTCGGACATGTGGGCGATGTTGGCGACGTAGCCGAAGATCTCGCCTTCGTGATAGACGGCCTTGATGACGACGTGCTCGGGCATGTGGACGCCGCCGCGATAGGGGTCGTTGTGGACGACGACATCGCCGGGCTTGAGGGCGTCGTCGCCGATTTCGGCGATCAGCCACTTGACGACGAAGCGGATGGCGCCGACCTGGGCCGGGGAGAATTCGCTCTGGGCCAGCATCACCCCGTCGCGGTCGAACACGACGCAGGAGAAGTCGAGGCTTTCGCTGAAGATCGGTGAGTAGGCGGCGCGCATCATCGTGCTGCCCATCTCTTTGCAGATGCCGACCAGCCGGTTGTAGACGACGTTCAGGGTGACCTGGTCGGTGCCGTTGGCTTCAGCCATGCTGGCCGGTCCCTTCCGTGTTGGCCGCGATTGCGCTCATTGGATCAGATCTCCACGATGCCGAGGCCCTCGGCCGAGATGCGCATCGTGCCGCCGGGATCGATGAGAATCGTGGAGTCGAGTTCCTCGACGATGGCGGGGCCGGCGATCTCCTGGCCGGCGACCAGGTCTTCGCGCCGGTAGATGGCGCAGTCGGTGGGGCCTTCGTCGAACCAGACGGCGCGCCGGCCGACGGGTTCGCCGGGGGCGCCGGAGGGCGCCGGGGGCAAGGCCGGCGAGGGAGTCGAACCGCGCACGGTGACCGTGAACTGCACGAGTTCGACGACCTCGGCTTCGAGGCGGTAGCCGTAGATGCCTTCGTAGTGGACGTGGAAATCCTCGAGCAGCCCGGGCAACGAGGCTTCGTCGATGGGCCCCGCGGGGATCGGTATCTCTTCTTCGTAGTTCTGGCCGTCGTAGCGGGCGCTGACCCAGCGCTCGACGGCCGGTTCGCCAGAGAAGCCCTCTTCGCGAATCTCGGCGACGGCCTCGGCGACGAGTTCGTCGAGGCGGGAGTTAACCCGGACGAAATCGATCCGGTCGGTGCGGACGATGTGGGTCCAGGCCTTGTCGACGCGCGGGTCGGCCAGCAGGGTGCCGAAGGCGGAGGCGAGCCCCGGGTGCGGCGGCACGATGACGCGGCGGGCGCCGATGGCGCGCGAGACGGCGGCGGCGTGCAGGGGACCGGCGCCGCCGAAGGCGACGACGTCGAAGTCGCGCGGGTCGAGCCCGCGACGGACTGTGAGCAGGCGCATGGCCTCGGCGACATTTTCGTTGGCGACATCGACGATGGCGCGGGCGGTGGTTTCGACGCCGATGCCGAGCGCGTCGCCGAGCCGGGCGACGGCCCCGCGGGCGAGGTCGGTGTCGAGTTGCATCTCGCCGCCGAGGAAGTTGTCCGGGTTGAGGCGCCCGAGGACGACGTTGGCGTCGGTGACGGTGGGCTCGGTGCCGCCCTGCCCGTAGCAGGCGGGGCCGGGAGCGGCGCCGGCGCTCTGTGGGCCGACCTGGAGGATGCCGCCCTTGTTGATCCAGCCGATGGAGCCGCCGCCAGCGCCCAGGGTGCTGAGATCGATGAGCGGGGCGGAGACGGGGAGGCCGAACTCGATGCGCCACTCGGTGGTGAAGCGCACGCGGCCTTCGACGACGACGCCAACGTCGGTGCTGGTGCCGCCGATGTCCAGAGTGATGACGTTTTCGGAGCCGGTCAGCGCACCGTAGAAGCGCCCGGCGATGATTCCGGCCGAAAGGCCGGAGAGGATCATTTGCACGGGGCGACCCTGGGCGACCCCGGAGAGCATCTGGCCGCCGTTGGACTTCATGACCGCCCAGCTGCGGGTGAAGCCCATATCTTCGAGGCCTTCTTGCAGAGCACCGATGAATCGGCCGACCTGGGGGCGGACGTAGGCGTCGGCGAGGGTGGTGCTGGAACGCTCGTACTCCCGCCAGATGGGGGCTACGTCGGAGGAAATCGAGACCGGCAGGTCGGGGAACTCGGCGCGCAGGAAGTCGCGCAGGCGGCGCTCGTGCGCCGGGTTGACGTAGGCGAAGAGCAGGTTGATCGCGATGGCGATGTCGCCGCCGATGGCGTCGTCGCGCCGGGCGCGGATGGCGGCGGCCAGGTCCCGCAAGTGGGAATCTTCGAGCGGCTGGTCGACGTTGCCGCGGTAGTCCATCCGCTCGGGTACGCCGAGGCAGTCGCGCCGGCGCACGAGCGGCAGCGGGCGGATCCACTTCAGGTCGTAGTGAAAACGGCGATTGATGCGTTGCAGGAAGGGGACGTCCTCGAAGCCTTCGCTGGCGATGTAGATGACGCGGGCGCCCTGGCGCTGTAGGAGCGAGTTGATGGCGACGGTGGTGCCGAGGACCACGCGGGCGAATTCGGCGGGCTCGACGGCGGAGTGCCGCAAGGCTTCCAGGATCGCGCGGCTCGGGTCGTCGGGCGTGGAGGCTCGCTTGACAACGGAAATGGCGCCGGAGTCCTCGTCCAGCGCGACCAGGTCGGTAAAGGTCCCCCCGGTGTCGATTCCCAACCTGACCGGCATCGACTTCTCGCAAGCTTGCACGTGTGCCGCAGCAGTTTAGGCAATTCGGGCGGGCGGCGCTCGCTGGGGGGATCGATCGAGGGTGAGTGGAAGCAGGGTAGCTTTGCCGGGCTTGACCGGCTCGCTATCTTGTTCGGGTGAGAGCAAAGGCTAAGAAACTGTACGGGCGCCGGCGAGGCGTCTTTGGCCGCCGCACCGCGCTGAGCGCCGCGGGCGTGGCTTCGCTCTGGCTTGCGGCGGCCTGTGGCGGGGGCGCGCCGCCGCCCGCGCCGACGGCGAAGGTGGCGCCTACGCCGACTCCGGAACCGACCGCCACCCCGGAACCGACGGCCACGCCCACGCTGACGCCCCGGCCCACGCCGGCGGGTGTGCTGGAGATCGTGGAGCACGAGGTTAGGGTGGATCGGGAGGCCCTCTGCGAGCCGGTGACCGAGCAGGAGCTGGACCGGTCCGAATTGTTCGCCATCACGATGCCGTTCGACGAGCCGGCCTGCCGGTCGCTGGAACGTTTCTTCGACATCCGGCAGGTGGAACAGGGCGCCGGCGTGTTCGTTCCGGCGCACACCGCACGGCTGCAACCGGGGGCGCGGATCGTGGCTCCGGCGGGCGGCTACCTGACGATCAGCGAGATGCAACAGGACACGGCGCCGGGGCTGCACCTGTACGGGGCGGGGGCGCTGTGGATTCGGATCCAGCCGACGGACCCGACGGGACGGTCGGTACCGCACAGCCCGGTCGTGCACCTGTATATCCCCGGTGACTCGGAAATCGCGGCGGATTTCGCGCACCTTCCCCGGGAATCCGAGAACCTGGTGGTGGAGCGTCGGGCGATCCTGGTCGACCGGCTGGGTGAGACGCT
>CAYYTN010000189.1:0-5295 GCA_964474495.1 uncultured Chloroflexota bacterium | reverse complement strand
GGAGGAGGCGACGACCGCGCATGAGTAGTCCCGAGCGCGCGGCGCTGAATCTGTCGCTACGGCCGGCCTACCGGCCGCAACCGCTGGGCATCAGCTGGGCCAATGGGCTGGTGATGGTGCTGATATTGCTGGCGCTCGGCGGCGTCGGGGCCTACGTAGTCAAGATCGCGGGCGACGGCGGCCGGGCCTCATGGGCCTATCCGACGGTCGTGCTGATGGTGTTCATTTCGTTCGTGGCAGCGGCCCCGCTGATCGCGTTCGCGTCGCGGGCGGCACGGGGTTACTGGGGGCTTCCGAGCCGGCGAATCGCTGAACTGTTTGTGGTCCCTTCGCTGCTGAGCATGGCACTGCTGATCCCGATCATGATCACGATTCCGCCGTTGGAAGGCCGGTCCAACCTGTGGTTCGGATTCAGCTGGGGGGCGCCATTCCTGACCGACGCGCTGGCGCTGGGGATGATGCTGTTCTCGGGACTGGCGCTACTGTGGGTGGGGGTGATTCCTGATGTGGCGGCGAACGCCGGCGACCTGGCAAAGCTGCCGAAGTGGCGGCGGATGCTGCTGATGAACTGGAAGGGCACGCAGCGCAATTGGAAGACGGTGCGGGTGGCAACGAAGCTGCTGGGAGCGCTGTACCTAATGTCGTATGTGTTCGTGGCGATGCTGCTGACGACCGACCTGGGACAGAGCCTGTTGCCCGGCTGGCGCTCGGGAATCTTCCCGGCGTACCACGCGATCAGCGGCATTCAGGCCGGAATCGCCGCGATTATCGTGGTTAGCTGGGCGGTGCGGCGCTTTTCTCCGGAGGCCGGTCAGTTCATCGGAAACGAGCAGGCGCTGAACCTGGGCAAGCTGCTCATGGGGCTGACGTTGTTGTGGTTCTACTTCTTCTGGTCCGATTTCATTCTTGTCTGGTACGGGCGGGCGCCGTCGGAGGTGGCGGTGGCGCAGGTGAACATGGCGTCGGTGTACCTGGTGCCCTTCCTAATCGGCGTCTTCATGCAACTGCTGATCCCGATCGCGTTCCTGGTGTTCAACGGGGTGCGGCGCAATCTGAACCGGCTGGCGCCGGTGGCGCTAATTATTATCATCGGCCAGGTCTTCGACCGGGCGCGATTGTTCGTGCCGGCGATGACCAGCGAGGATCCGTTCGCGCACAGCTTCCAGGAATTGCCGGGGGCGGTGGGGCCGGACGTGGTCGATATCGTTTTCGTGGTGGGATGGTTCGCGCTGGCGGCGCTGCTGTACATCTGGGCGGCCCGGCGGTTCCCGATCCATTCGGGCTGGGAATTGCGCGAGGGCGCGATGCTGCGCGAAGAACGCAAATACATGCGGACCGAAGTCCTGGTACTAGGAAAGCCCGACTGATGACGAAGCGCATTTCGCTGGAGACAGAATGCAAGAACCGGTAACCGTAGACGACCAAACCGCGGATCGCGAACTGCTCGATTTCGTGATGCGGACGCCGAAGTGGTTCTTCGGCTCAAGTTTCGCGCTGGCCACGGGCGTGTTGGCGGGTCTGCTGGTCTTCCTGACGATGCTCAACTGGGGATTGCAGTTCCTGGGCTACAGCCACCCGGTGTACTGGGGATTCCTGATCGTGAACTTTGTGTTCTGGATTGGGATCAGCCATGCCGGGGTGATGATTTCAGCAATTCTGCGGATCGCCCAGGCGGAGTGGCGCCGGCCGGTGACAAGGGCGGCGGAGATCGTGACGGTCTTCTCGCTGATCACGGCGCTGATCTTCCCGATTATCCACAGCGGCCGTCCCTGGCGGACGCTCTACTGGGCGTTCCCGTATGACTGGATGCGCGGGATGTGGCCGAATCCGCGTTCACCGCTGGTCTGGGACCCGGCGGCGATCATGACCTACCTGACTTCGACGATCATGTTCGTGTACATCGCACTGATTCCGGACCTGGCGATCGCGCGAGATCGCGCCACGGGGCCGGTGCGCAAGGCCGTGTTCGGAGTGCTGGCGATGGGGTTCCGGGGAACTTCGCGCCAGTGGCGTATGCAGGCAATCGCCGGCATCCTGCTGTCGGCGCTGATCCTGCCGATTTTCGTGTCGGTGCACTCGATTGTTTCGTGGGACTTCGCGGTGACGTTGATTCCGGGCTGGCACAGCACGACGTTCGCGCCCTACTTCGTGATCGGCGCGGTCCACTCGGGCGTGTCGGCGGTAGTGATGGCGATGATCGTGATTCGCAAGATCTTCAAATTGCAGAACTACATCACGGCGGACCACATTGACTCGCTGGCGCGGTTGCTGATCGCGGTGGCGATGACCTGGTTCTTCTTCCTGATGCTGGACTTCTTCTTCGGGCTCTACGGAACCGAACCGGCCGAGGTGGACACCTGGATGCGCCGGGTATTTGACGGGCCGTGGCCGGTGTTGGTGATCATCTTCTCGCTGTGCGCGTTCATCATCCCGGTTCCGATGTGGCTGTTCCGCAGTGTCCGCCGCAACTTCCTGTTGATGTTCATCACGACGATCCTGGTGAACATCGGAATGTGGATCGAGCGGTTCATGCTGGTAGTGCCGGCGCTGGAGCGGAAGTCGTCGCTCACCTTCGTGTACGGCGACTACACGCCTTCGTTGTCAGAGTTCATCCTGGTCCTTTCGTCATTCTGCCTGGTGGGCCTGGGCGTGCTGGTGTTCGCCAAGATTCTGCCGTTGATGCCGGTTGCGGACATCAAGGAGGGCAAGATCCTCCGCCAAGAAATGAAAATAGGTCGCGCGGACGTACCGGCGACCATTCGGGAGTAAATCCGGTGGGAGCAAAAGACAGAACTGAATTGCTGGGGCTCTACGAGGGGCCTGACGCCGCGGCCGACGCCGTGGAGGGTCTGAAGAACGCTGACTTCGAGGGCAACGCCATCGAGGTCCTGAGCGCGACGCCGTACCCGGAGGGTGCGTTCGGTGAGCAACACATCAAACACCGCCTTTTCACGTTCCCATTCGCGGGGGCGGCCTGCGGGCTCGCGATCGGGTTGGCGTGGGTGATCGGCGCGCAGATATCGCTGCCGATCGTGACCGGCGGCAAGCCGATCGTGGCGTTCCCGGCGGTCATCCAGATTCTCTACGAGGGGACGATGCTGGGAGCGGTGCTGTTTACGGTGATCGGCGTGTTCTTTGAGTCGCGCCTGCCGGACGGGGTGGGACTCTACGACGAGCGGATCGCCGACGGCTACATCGGTATCTCGGTGCTGGCCGCACCGGACCGGGCGGATGCCGCCAGGTCGGCGCTGAATGGCGCGGGCGCCGTCGATATCATTTCTGCCGACGACCCGGCCCCGGCGGCGGCGTCGGCGACGAGTCCCGCCTAACCATGCCGCACGCCCTGCGCAAGAACGTGCTGATGCTGGGGCTGGCCGTGCTGGCGGCCGGCCTGCTGGTTGGTTGTGAAGTGGGTAGCTATCCGCTGGATATCTTCCCGGAGATGCACTACCAGGAGTCGTATCGCACGCAGGAGCCGCCGATGGTTCCGACGCCGCAGGGCAGTGTCCCGACGACCGGCAAGGAAATCCCGCCTAACCTGGGGCAGGCTATGGCAACGGCCAATCCGTTCGTCGGCAACGCGGACGCGGTCACGGCCGGGGAGCACCTGTTCTTCGTCAATTGCTCGGCGTGCCACGGGCCCGCCGGGGACGGCGTCAGCCCGGTCGCGCAGAAGTACGCGGACGCGGGAGTTCGCGCGCCGCCTTCGCTGGTGGCGCCGGACGCGGCCGCGGTTGTCTCCGCGGACGGATTCCTTTTCGGGATCCTCACCAACGGCATCGGCAACATGCCCGGCCTGTGGAAGATCCTGACTCCGGACGAGCGCTGGGCGATCATCACCTACCTGCGAACGATCCAGGCGCCGCCGACGCCGTAGCCGCGGCGGAACGGTGTAGGCAAGATCACCGACCCGGGGGCTAGAATCGGGGCAGAATCTCCGGGAGATTGTGACCCGGCGGGTAGGCTCGGGAGGGCTTTTCGGTGTACGACATCGCGATCATCGGTTCGGGGCCGGGTGGGCTGAGCGCGGCGATCTACGCGGCGCGGGCCAGGTTGTCCACGCTGGTCGTGACCGGCGATGAGTTCGGCGGGCAGATCGCGAGCACTCACGAGGTTGAGAACTACCCGGGCTTCGAGGAAGGGATCATGGGGCCGGACCTGACGCTGAAAATGCGCGCGCAGGCGGAGAGGTTCGGTGCGGAGGTGGTGACCGATTTCATCACCGATCTCGACGTGGATGGACCGCCATTCACCCTGACCGGCCGGCTGGGAACCTATGCGGCGCGGGCGGTGGTGGTGGCGACCGGGGCCAGTCCCCGCAAGCTCGGCGTTCCGGGTGAGACCGAGTTGATCGGTCGCGGGGTTTCTTACTGCGCTACGTGTGACGGAGCCTTCTTCCCCGATGTGCCGGTGGCGGTGGTGGGCGGCGGCGACAGCGCGCTGCAGGAGGGGCTGTTCCTGAATCGGTTCGCCTCGAAGATCACGGTCATCCACCGGCGCGACGAACTGCGCGCGGGAGCGTACCTGCAGCAACGGGTGTTCAACGAACCGAAATCCGAGTTCTTGTGGGACACGGTAGTCACGGAGATTGTGGGCGAGCAGGGCGTAAGGCAACTCGGTCTGAAGAACCTGAAGACGGGGGAGGAGTCCACGCTCGATGTTGAGGGTGTGTTCATCTTCATCGGCCACGAACCGAATACGGAAATGTTCGCGGGCAAGCTGGATTCAGATGAGCGCGGCTACATCCTGGCGGACGCGCATATGCAGACGAGCGTCCCGGGCGTATTCGTTGCGGGAGAGGCGCAGGATTCACACTTCAGGCAGGCGATTACGACGGCCGGCGACGGCGCGAAGGCGGCGATGGAGGCGATTGAGTTCGTGGAGCGCCTCGAGGAAGTGGCGCCGGAGGTCTCCGAGACGACTTCCGTCTAGCCGAACGGAGCGCGGGCGAGTGTCCGACCGAAACCAGGTACCGGGGTGAGCCGCCCGGGGGAACGCACGCTGTTCAATTTCGCGGTGCATTCAGCGGGTAACTTCGCGGCGATCCTGTTGGTGGCGATTGTGCTGGACCCGCATGTCCGGCTGCCGCCGGCGGGCAGCCCGGAGTACTGGGCGACGGCGGTGATCTTCGCGATCACGCTATCGTTCCTGAATCACTACATCCGGCCACTGCTCTACCTGCTGCTCGCCCCGCTGGCGTGCCTCTTGATGATCTTCACGCTGGGTCTGGCGCACTTTCTGACCGGAGCATTGATGTTCTGGCTGGCTGGCGAGTTCATCGATTCGATCTACGTG
>CAYYTN010000188.1:0-5300 GCA_964474495.1 uncultured Chloroflexota bacterium | reverse complement strand
GATTGCGGTGGGCGCCGCGCTGGCCCTGCTGGTGGGTGGAATGCGGTGGATTGCGGTGCGCCGGTTGGGACGCCGGTTCTACGGGCTCGAGCGATTCGTAGTTGGAGCCAGCACAGACGCCATGGCGGCCCTGACGATGTTGCTGGCGTTGTTCTCGCCCCCGGCCGGGCTGGCGCTGGTGGCGGCGTTCGCCGGTCTGGGCGCCTACCTTTCCAGCCGGGCGTCGGCCGGGCCGGCCGCGGACTAGCCGCCCGCCGACGCGGGCCCGGGCCCGATCAAGAAGTTGAAGTGCGGCCGGCGAATGACGTGCCAGCCCGGGCCCGGGGATGGGGTGCGGTCGACCGGATACGCCAGCAGCTGGCGGCTGCCCGGCGACGGTCGGCCCAGCCGATCCCACTGGCGCAGGCGATTGACGAACAGCGCGAACGCGCCGTCCCCGCCGACGCTCCGAACGCCGAGTTCTTCCGCGTGGGTGCTGCCACTGATCAGGCAGGCGCTGCCCGATGCGCCGTCGTAGAAACCAATTTCCCGGGCGTCGGTCCGACCGCGTGGGATCAATGTGAAGACGTTCTCGTCGGCCAGGGCGATGTAGGCAAGCCCCGGGTGAGGGACCCTGGCGTCGGGATGATCTTGCCCGGCGCCGGCGAAGGCCCCACTGAGGCCGGCGGCCGGGAACTCCCCGTCGCCTTCCCAGGTGAATGCTGCGTCGTCGACTCCGCGCACGGCGAATGTTGGCCCCACCGGCTTCGCCGGGCCGCGCATGGACATGAAGGCGCAGCCGGAGTCTGATTCCGCTCGCAAGTGGTCACCGCGTTTCCGCATGGCCGGCGCAAAATAGCGGATCCCACGCAATCTCAGCGGCAGCAAGATCAACCCACCGTCGCGCAGACCGCGGAACCATTCGGGGGCGATGAACGGCGCCTCGACGCTTAGCTCGATGCGGTCCACCCGGTGATCCGGCTCGTAGGTCAGGCCGTCGGCGTGGATAACCTCCACGCCCGGGTAACCGGCGGCGCCAAGCGACCGACGCGCCTGCTCGACCAGGTCCCCATCGATATCGACAGTAGTGATGCGGGCCGGGTCCCCGGCCAGCTCCGCGAGCAGAGCGGCGTTGTAGCCGGTGCCGGCACCGATCTCGAGCACCCGCATGCCGGGCAGCACCTGCAAGTCCTCCAGCATCCGTCCCACCGCCGATGGCTGGGAAAGCGTGCTCAGGGTTTCGCCGTCGCGCTCCTTAGTGAGGACTACGCGGTCCTGGTAGGCGGTGCGGATCGATACCTCGGGGACGAACACGTGCCGCGGGACTCGACCCATCGCGGCCGCGACCGGGCGCGATGCCACGGTTCCGCGATTGACAAGGTCGCGTACGAGGCGTTCGCGGAGCCGCGCCGCGACGAAACTCCTGGGCGAGGGTATTCGCACCGGCTGATCCTCCTGTCCGCGACGGCCCGGTGGTCGCGCGATTTTCGCATCAACGGCGGGCCTGCGTCCCGTAGAATCTGGTCGTCGCGGACGGCAACGAATCCGACGCGGAGGTGTGCAGCATTGCCGAAGTCGGACACCGAAGGATTGCGAGCGGGCAAATTGCCGCCCGATCTGCTGGCCGGGCTATTGGAAAGTATTGCATCCGGACCGGACGTTGTGGCCGGGGGGGCGGTGGGACTGGATGCGGCGGTGATCGACTTTGCGCCCGGGTCCGATCGCTACCTCCTGGCCAAGACCGATCCCATCACCTTCGCCACGGACCGCATTGGCGACTACGCGATCCACGTCAACGCCAACGACATCGCCTGCATGGGTGGCGTACCGCGGTGGTTCCTGGCGACGGCGTTGCTGCCGGAGGGGACGACCGAAGAGGCGGTTGGGGACGTGTTCGATCAATTGGAGGGCGCCTGCCGCGCCATCGAGGTCAGCCTGGTCGGGGGCCATACCGAGGTCACGGTCGGGCTGGACCGGCCGCTGGTGATCGGCTGCATGCTGGGCACGGTCGCGCCGGCGGAATTGCTCCTGCCGCGGAACGCACTGGCCGGTGACGACCTGGTTCTGACCCGGGGAGCCGCCATTGAGGGGACGGCGGTACTGGCGCGGGAGGCCGCGAAACCACTGCGGTCGGCCGGATTGACGGAGGCGGAGATCGCGGCCGCGGCCGACCTGCTGGACACCCCCGGGATCAGCGTTCTGCCGGCTGCCCGAGCGCTCAAGGGGGCGGAGGGCGTCCACGCGTTGCACGATCCGACCGAAGGCGGGATCGTGACCGCGGTTCGGGAAACCGCGACGGCGGCCGGGCTTGGGTTCGAGATCGAGGTCGCACAGGTACCGGTGTTGCCGGAGACCGCGAAGGTGTGCGCGGCGCTGCGCCTGGAGCCGCTGGGTCTGCTGGCATCCGGAGCCCTGCTGGCCGCCGTGGACCCTTCCTGGACCGAGGATGCGCTTTTTCGCCTGGACGGCGCAGGGATTCCGGCCGCCAGGATCGGCCGGCTCACGTCCGCTACCGGCCCCGTCGGCGAAGAGGACGGGCTGCCGGTCTTTGAACGCGACGAACTGGCGCGCTATCTTGAGGGCCGATTTGAGGCTGGTTGATATCCGGGTCCCGGCCAGCGCGATCTGAACGAGAGGAAATTCAGTGAGCGGCATCGTCGACATGCGCAGTGACACGGTCACATTGCCAACGGATGCGATGCGAGCGGCGATGGCGCGGGCCGAGGTCGGGGACGATGTCCATGCGGAAGACCCGACGGTCAACGAACTGGAAGAGTACGCGGCGGATTTGTTCGGCAAGGAGGCGGCGCTGTTCGTAACCAGCGGTACCCAGGGAAACGCGGTGGCGATGATGGCGCACACCGTCCCCGGCGACCTGGTCTATTGCGAAACGCGGGCTCACGTCGGACACTATGAGGCGGGTGGGCCAGCCGTGCTGTCGGGGGTGACGCTGGAGAAGATCCCCTGCGACCGCGGGATCCTGACCGCCGAGCGGGTCGAGGCGGCGATGGAGCCCGAGGACGTACATCTGGCAGTTCCGCGCGTTATCTGGGCGGAGAACACCTCCAATGGCGGTGGCGGAACCTGCATGACGGTGGCGGAGATGGAAGGCCTGCGGACCCTGGCGGATCGGTATGGGTTGAGTATCCATGTCGATGGCGCGCGGATTTTCAACGCGGCGGCCCGGCTGGGAGTGAGCGTGAAGGAATTGGCGGCGGCGGCCGACACGGTGCAGTTCTGCCTGTCGAAGGGTCTGGGCGCCCCGGTGGGATCGATGGTGGTGAGTTCCAAGTCATTTCGGAAGGCGGCGCATCGCAAGCGCAAGCTGCTCGGAGGCGGGATGCGACAGGCCGGGGTAATCGCGGCCGCCGGACTGGTGGCGCTGAAGGAGACTCCGCCGCTGATCCCGCTGGATCACGCCAACGCACGCACGCTGGCCGAGGGCATCGCCGAGATACCAGGCCTGGTGATCGATCCCGCCAGGGTGGAGACAAACCTGGTCTATTTCGGTTACGAGGCGGGAGTGGTCGATCCGGGGCGGTTCGTCGGCCAACTGCTGGAGCGAGGCTACCTGATTGGTGGGGCCCGAAAGGGAATCTCGCGGGCCTGCACTCACCACCAGGTTTCGGCCGATGACATCGGTGGCGTGCTGGCGGCGATGCGCGAGGTCGCAGCCGCGGCAGCCCCCGCTTAGCCCGGAGTTGCGGGTATGTTGACGCTGGTCACCGGAGCTACGGGCGCTGTGGGGGTCCCCCTGGTCCAGGCGTTGCTCGAGCGCGGCGACACCGTCAGGGTGCTCGTCCGGCCCGAAAGCGATGTCGACGTCCTGCCTGACGCTGACATCGATATTCTCGACGGCGACATCACCGATCGGGATGACGTGATCGAAGCGATGAAGGGCTGCGACCGGGTCTTTCACCTGGCCGGGCTCTTCCGTGACTCGACCGGGAATGACACCGAGTTCTTCGACGTGAACGTAGGTGGGACCGTAAATGTCTTGCAGGCGGCCCTGAACGAGAAGGTGAAGCGGGTGGTGTACGTGAGCGCGGCCAGCACTATCGGCGAGCCGCGCGGTGAGATTGGGACTGAGGACACGGAGCATCGCGGCTACTTCCTGTCCGCCTACGAGCGCTCCAAGTGGGAGTCCGAACAGTTCGTGGCGGAATTCGCGGAAGAGGGCGTGCCGGTGGTGACGGTCAATCCCAGTCTTGTCTTCGGGCCCGGGGACAGTGAGCACAATGGGGGCCGCCTGACCGGTCTGCTGAATGGGGTCATCACCGCCAGTGTCGACGCCCCGGCGGCCTACATCTTCGTGAAGGACCTGATTCGGGGAATCATCGCGGCCGACGAGAAGGGGCGGCCCGGCGAGCGCTACATTCTGAGTGGTACAAACACCACGCGGATCGATTTCTTGCGTACGGCCGCGGCGGTGGCCGGGGTGAAGCCGTCGCTGCGGGTTGCCTCGTCCTGGCAACTGAAGATGTTCCTCTGGATTGAGCGGCTCAGAGGACGCTTCAGCAGGCGGGCACCAGCGCTGACGCGCAGCGCGATTGAAACGGCCATGCACGGGGCAAGCTATGACTCGTCGAAGGCGGAGCGCGAACTTGGTGTGACCTTCACGCCACTGGAAGACGGACTCGACGAAACAATTGAGTGGCTCTACCACGAAGGGAAGATCGAACTGCCCGACACTGTCGTGCCGGGGGATGACCGGCCGGCGCCGACGGCAAGGGTCCAATCCAGTGGGGTTGACGATGAGGGCTGGGAGTGGGTCGAGGCTGAGGGCGGTGAGGTGGCCGAGGAAGAGGAGGAGGATGATTGGGAGGACGTGGAGGTTGAGGACGGGGAACCCCTGCCAGAGGATGACGAGGAATGGGAATGGGAGGAAATCGAGGAGGAGGAGGAAGACGCCGGGGAGGAGGAGCCGGCAACCGCGTCCGCACAGGGTGATGACGGATGGGAATGGGTAGACGTCGCGGAGGGCGAAGAGCCGCAGGAGGACGACGACGAATGGGAGTGGGAGGAAGTGGACGATGAGGATGCCGAGAGCGACGCCGATCCAGAAGAAACTGACCAAAACGCGGACGGCCGGCGGTAGGACCGCCGGAGATCGATTGTGCGATGATCGGGGCCCCGGTCGGCGTTGATGGCCGAAGGGGATGTCGGGCTGGAATAAGTACGGGTCGCGGGCAACGACCGCACCCCGGCGATTGCAAGGAATCGAATGTCGCAAAACGCTGCTAAATCTCCCATCCGGGTGGGGTTGTTGGGCCTGGGAACGATCGGCTCGGGAGTCGTTGCGACGCTGGAGGCGCAGGCGG
>CAYYTN010000187.1:5060-5307 GCA_964474495.1 uncultured Chloroflexota bacterium | reverse complement strand
CCCACCCCCCTCCCCGACCACATTCGCGAGGCCGTCGCCGCGCAGATGATCAACCATCGCGGCGCCGAGTTCGCCGATCTCCTCACCGAGGTGCGCGCCGGCGTCAAGGCCGTCTTCGACACCAGCGGTGATGTCATCCTGCTCGGCAGTTCCGGCACCGGCGCCATGGAGGCCGCCGCCGCCAACTTCTTCTCCCCCGACGACCCGGTCCTGGTCGTCCGCGGCGGCGTCTTCGCCGACCGCGCGG
>CAYYTN010000187.1:4194-4947 GCA_964474495.1 uncultured Chloroflexota bacterium | reverse complement strand
CGCGGGCTCTTTCTCACTCACAATGAGACCTCCACCGGGGTCACCGCCGACCTCGCCGCCATCGGCGACGCTCTCGGCGATCGCGATGTCCTCTTCATCGTCGACGCGGTTAGTTCGGCGGCGGCCATCCCGATCCGCGCCGATCACTGCCGCCTTGACGTCGTCTACAGTGCCTCGCAGAAGGCCTGGATGGCGCCCCCCGGTATCGCCATGATCGCCGTCAGTCCGCGCGCCTGGCGCTTCCAGGAGACCGCCCGGCTGCCCCGCTTCTACTTCGATTTGAAATCTCTAGACGAGCAGGCCAACGCCGGCCGCTATCCCTGGACCCCTTCGCTCCCGGCGCTCTTCGCCCTGCGCGTCGCCCTCGGCGAATTCCAGGAAGAAGGGATGGAGTCGGTCTACGCCCGCCACCAGCGCACCGCCCGCCACGTCCGCGCCCGCGTCCACGCCATGGAACTCGCCCTTTTCCCCGACGCCGCCGTCGCCTCCGACACCGTCACCGCCGTCCGGTTGCCCGCGGAGATCAGCGCCGTCACGTTCCGGGAAACTGCCCTCCGCGACCACGACACCGTCTTTGGCGGCGGCCTCGCCCACCTCGCCGAGTCCGTCTTCCGCATCGGCCACCTGGGCTGGCTCGACCAGGACGCCATCGACCGCTCACTCGATGTGGCCGAAACCGTCCTCGACTCCCTGAAGGCCTCTTGACCAGCGAATTCCCTGACTCCACCGAATTCCTCATCGTCGCCAGTGCTA
>CAYYTN010000187.1:0-4094 GCA_964474495.1 uncultured Chloroflexota bacterium | reverse complement strand
TTGCGAAACGCCGGCGATGCTCCGGCCGCCGCGCACCAGAAACGCTGGTGAATGCTTGATGGCCCGAAGCGATTCCACCGAATTCCTCATCGTCGCCAGTGCTATTGCGAAACGCCGGCGATGCTCCGGCCGCCGCGCACCAGAAACGCTGGTGAATGCCTGATGGCTCGAAGCGATTCCACCGAATTCCTCATCGTCGGCAGCGGCATCGCCGGGCTCCAGGCCGCCCTCCTCGCCCGCGAGCACGGCCCCGTCACCGTCCTCACCAAGACCGCCCTATCCGAAACCAACACCTACCACGCCCAGGGCGGCATCGCCGTCGCCACCGGCGTCGACGACAACCCCGATCTGCACTTCCAGGACACCATCGCCGCCGGCGCCGGCCTCTGCGACCCGGCGGTCGTGCGCGCCCTGGTGGACGAAGGCCCCGACGCCGTCCGCCGCCTCATCGATACCGGCGTCAACTTCGACATGCGGGCCGGCGAATTGCTCCGCGGACTCGAAGCGGCCCATTCGGTGCCGCGGGTCCTGCACGCCGCCGGCGCCGGTACCGGCGAAGAGATCCAGTCCGCGCTCAGCCGCGCCGCCCGCGCCGCCCCGGTCCAGATCTTCGAGCGCACCCTGGTCGTCGACCTGATCGTCGAGGCCGGTGAATGCCGCGGCGTCATCGTCCTCCCTGACGGCGAAGCCGTCCCCCGTGAAATCCGCGCCCGCCACGTCATCCTGGCCACCGGCGGCGCCGGACACCTCTACTCCCACACCACCAACCCCGACATCGCCACCGCCGACGGCGTCGCCCTGGCCATCCGCGCCGGCGCCGTCGTCAGCGGACTCGAGTTCTTCCAGTTCCACCCCACCGCCCTCGACCTGCCCGACGCCCCGCCGCTCCTGCTTTCGGAGGCGCTGCGTGGCGCGGGAGCGAAGATCACCGATCGGTTCGGTCAACGTTTTCTGCTCGACTCCATCGACGGCGCCGAACTCGCCCCGCGCGACATCGTCGCCCGCGCCATCCTCTGGCGGCTCGAGACCTCCGGTGCCGGGTCGGTCTTCCTCGACTGCACCGATCTCGATGAAGGCCGCGCCGGCGCGCGCTTCCCCGGCCTGGCCGCCAAACTCCTCGCCTACGGCATCAACCTCAACACCGAGCCCGTGCCGATCGCTCCCGCCGCCCACTACCTCATCGGCGGGATCGTCACCGATCCCCACGGCCGCACCTCGCTGCCCGGGCTCTACGCCTGCGGCGAAGTCGCCGCCACCGGCGTCCACGGCGCCAACCGCCTGGCCAGCAACTCCCTGCTTGAGGCGGTCGTCTTCGCCCGGCGCGTCGTCGCGGCCGCCGTGGAGCCGCCCGCCTTGCAGCCCGACATCTTCGCCAACGTCCAACTCGGCCCCCCGGCCCGCGCCGGCGCGCAACCGCTTGATCGCGAGCAGATCCAACAGATTATGTGGGAGAACGTCGGCATGCTCCGCGACCGCGAGCGGCTCCGCGAAGCCGCCGAAGACCTCCTCGGCGGCCTTGCCGGCCCGCCGGAACTCACCCGCCCGGCCATCGAAAACGCCAACCTCACCCTGACCGGTCTGTTCGCCGCCCATGCCGCCTACGGGCGACCCGAAAGCCGCGGCGCGCACTTCCGCCTCGACTTCCCCGAGCCGGTCCCGGATCTCGCCCACCCCTCCCTCTACCGCATCGCCGACCCGGCCCCGCTCACCCTCCCGAAGGCCGGCGCATGAGATTCCCTCAGCTCGACCCGGCCGAACTCCAGCGTGTCCTCACGGCCGCCTTCGCCGAAGACGTCGGCCCCGGCGACGTCACCACCGCCGCCATCATTCCGGCCGGCGTCGCCGCCCGCGCCCGCGTCGTCGCCCGTGAGCCGGGCGTCATCGCCGGGCTGCCCGTCTTCGCCGCCGCCTTCCACCTCGCGGACCGCGCCATCCACCTCGACCAGCCCCTCGCCGAGGGCGCCACCGTTAACCCTGGCGACGTCATCACCGAACTCCACGGCCCCGCCGCCGCCATCCTCACCGCCGAGCGCATCGCGCTCAACTTCCTCCAGCGCCTGTCCGGCATCGCCACCGCCACCGCCCGTTACGTCGCCGCCGTCGCCGGCACCGAGGCCCGCATCCTCGACACCCGCAAAACCGTCCCCGGCCTGCGCCTCCTCGACAAGTACGCCGTCGCCGCCGGCGGCGGCCACAACCACCGCCTGGGCCTCCACGACGCCGTGCTCATCAAAGACAATCACATCCACGCCGCCGGCTCCCTCGAACGCGCCGTCACCCTGGCCCGCCAGGCGGTCCCCGCCGACCTGCCGCGCTTCCAGGTCGAATGCGACACCCTGGCCCAGGTCGATGAGTGCCTCGAACTCGGTGTCGAGTGGATCCTGCTCGACAACATGTCGCTCGCCGATCTCCGCGCCGCGGTCGCCCGTTCCGCCGGCCGCGCCCGGCTGGAGGCCTCCGGCGGCGTCAACCTCGACACCGTCGCCGCCATCGCCCGGACCGGCATCGACTATATTTCTATCGGGGCCCTCACCCATTCCGTGGCGGCCCTGGACATCGGCCTCGATTTCCTCTGAGGAGACCTCATGGACCGGACCGCCATCAGCTTCATGCGCCAGTACCGCACCCCCTCCTCCGAGGGCTACCTCGTCCGCCTTGCCGGGACCGCCATCGGCCGCCTCGATCTCCACTTCGGGGTCGAGTCCTCCTACGCCACGCTCGTGCTGCTCGCCGAGCAGGACGAAGCCGCGACCCTGGACCTCATCTGTGAGATCGACGAACAGCTCGTGGTCTCCGCCGAGACCAGCCGCGAAGAGTTCTACGTCACCGTCTACCATGGCCGCGAGACCGGCTTCTTCTCCGACGAACACATCGACGAGCACCGCTCCCGTCGTCCCGCCGAAGGCAACGGCTCCAGCTAGCAGCCCACGCCTGCTTTCTGTTTTAGTCGTTCACGGGCTGTTCGAGTCCCGGCCGCAACGCGGAATGACCTCCTGAAACTCCGCCCCTGACCGCCCGCCGCGTCTAGTCGGAAAAGGCTGCCGTGGGCAGTAGCGCCTGCGCCTCGGCGTTCAGCAACTTCCGCTTCAGGTCCAGCCCCCCGGCGTAGCCCGTCAGGCTGCCGTCACTGCCCACCGCCCGGTGGCACGGCACGATCACCCACAGCGGATTCGCCCCCACCGCCCCGCCCACCGCCCGCGCGCTGCCGGCGTCGAGTCCCAGCCTTCCGGCGATCTCACCGTAGCTGATCGTGTGGCTTCGCGGCACCGTCCCCAGCACCTCCCACACCTGCCGCTCAAACTCCGTCCCCCGCGCGTCCAGCCGCGGCGCCTCCGGCGATTCACCCGCCAGCAACCCCCGCAAATACTCCAGGCCCTTCGCCGCCTGACCATCGTCCGGCGCGAAATCCTCCGGCAAATCACCCTCCAGCCCGGCCCGGCACTGCGCCTCCGAATCCATATCGCCCCTTGCCGCCACCAGCCCGTCCTGGCTCGCCGCCACCCCGCACCAGCCCCACCCGGCGAGCTCGCCGACCGCCACCCCGGCGCTCAAGCGGCCGTCGCCCCCGGCACCGGCAGCGAATCCAGTATTTCCCCCACCGTATCGCGGGTATCCAGGTTGCGGATACGCGCCGCCGGGCTCACGATCAGCCGGTGCGCCAGCACCTCGCCGGCCAGCGACTTCACATCGTCCGGCACCACGTAGTCCCGACCGCGCAGCGCCGCCATCGCCTGCGCCGCCGCCTTGAGCGGCTGCGGGGCCGAGCCGCAGCCCTCGGACGATCGGCCGACGACCCTGGTGGTCGGCATGGCGGACGGCTCCCGCACCGGCTGCCCCGGCGACGGCCCGCTGCTCGACTTCGAGGAGTCGCTGACGTTTTCGGTCGAGGCCAGGGACGCCCTCGGCCGCCCCCACCCCTACGAGGGGCCCGTGGCCTTCCGCATGGCGCCCGGCCTGATGGAGGACCCCGACTTGCGCTTCGTGATGCGGCAGGGAGTCCTGCCCTCGGCGCCCCTTCGAGTCCGCCTGTCCTTCGGTGGGCGGGCCCGGGTGTGGGCGGAGCTGGTGGGCGAAGGCGGCGCCAACGCGACGGG
>CAYYTN010000186.1:898-5331 GCA_964474495.1 uncultured Chloroflexota bacterium | reverse complement strand
GTTGGCGATGACTTCGTTCACGTTCATGTGGTGGGAGACGCCGGCGCCGGCCTGGAAGACGTCGACGACGAACTGGTCGGCGTGCTCGCCGGCGAGGACTTCGTCGGAGGCGCGGACGATCGCGTCGGCGAGCCGGGCTTCGAGGCGCCCGGTGTCCTTGTGGGCTATCGCGGCCGCCTTCTTGATCAGCGTGACCGCCCAGACGAACGCCGGGTGCGGGCCGATGCCGCTCATCGGGAAGTTGCGGACGGCACGCACCGTGTTGCTGCCGTAGAGGGCGTCGGAAGGAACTTCGACTTCGCCGAGGGTGTCTTTCTCGGTACGGGTGGACATGACGGCGGTCCTTTCGGGCGCGGTACGGCGCCGGCGATTGCGAGCGTGTTTATGCGGCGCTGCCGGGCGTGCCCGGGAGCGGCCGGCCCGGAGTCTGGCGGTCGCCGGCGGCCCCGCGGAATTCCCCGCGACACCCGCGGTGATTCTAATCGCTCGACCTGCCGGCCGGGGCGGATTGTGAGGAGACGTTTAGAGGTGTTCGACCGGGTTGCGCAGGATGCCGACGTCCGCGACTTCGACCTCGACGATATCGCCGTGACTCAGCGGGCCGGTGGTCCCGGGGGTTCCGGTGAAGACCAGGTCGCCGGGCTCCAGCGTCATGTACCGGGAGATGTAGGCGACGCACTCGTCAATGGAGAAGACGAGTTGATCGGTGTTGCTCTGCTGGACGGTTTCACCGTTGAGGCGGGTTTCCAGGTCCAGGTGGTCGTAGTCGAGGTCGGTGGCGATGTGGGGACCGAAGGGCGAGAAGGTGTCTGCGGACTTGGCCCGCCACCACTGCGTGTCCTTGCTGTCGCCGCCCTGCCAGGCGCGCTCGCTGACGTCGTTGGCGCAGCACACGCCCAGGACGTGGGCGCGGGCGTCGGCGGCCGATATACGGCTGGCCCGGCGGCCCATCACGATCGCGACTTCGCCCTCGTAGTGGGCGTTGGTGCTGTCGGCCGGGAGGATGATCGGGGCTTCGGGATCCAGCGCCGAGGACGGGGCGGCAAGGAAGGGTTGGGGGACGACGTTGAGCGGGCGCCCGCCGGCATGGCTGGAGTAGTTGACCGCCATATTCACGATCTTGGTGGGGAGGGACGGGTACAGCAGGCGACCGGCGGCCATCGGGTCGGCGTCGCCGGTGCGGGCGCGTCCGGTGAAGAAGTCGCCTTCGAGCCGGTGGATGACGTCACCGTCGAGTTCGCCGTGAAAGATGCCGGCGGCGGTTTCGTAGCGGACGAGGTTCATGGGCGATCTCCAGTTGCGGGCCGGGTCGAAACGGCCACCAGTCTAGCGAGTCCGGGTGTGGGCGGGCGGTCGGCTAGGGGCGCTGCAGCACGAAGGTGCCGTCGGCGGTCCAGGAATCGTCCGGAGCGCCGACGGTGTAGGTGGCGTCGATGAGGTCGGGCGAGAGGGTTCCCTCGACCTCAAGGACGATGAAGGCGGCCTCGGACTCGGCCATGATGGTCCAGACATCGGCAGTGACCGTGAGAGTGAGGTCACCGAACAGGGAGTCGCCGGCCTTGTCGTAGACCACGCCGTCGGCGTCGAAGTTCATATCGAAGGTGATGGCCGGGGGATCAAGCAGGCCGAAGACGAAGCCGTCGAGGTCGAAGGTGATGCTGGCGGTGCCGTCCTCGCGGACGACGATGGAAGCGGTGGTCGGGCCGGAAGAGCCGTAGGTGAGGTTGTTCCACTCCCCGACCCAGTCGCCGGCCATGAGGACGGCGGCGTCGTAGCCGGGGGTGTCGGTGGGCTCCGGCTCAGGAGTGTCGGTAGGCTCGGGCGCGGGTTCCGGGGTGTCGGTGGGTTCGGGGGCCGGCTCGGGAGTGTCGGTCGGCGCGGGAGCCGGCTCGGGAGTGTCGGTCGGCGCCGGAGCGGCGGTGTCGGTGGGGGCCGGCGCGGGCGCCGGGGCCTTGACCGCCGGCGCGACCTTGGCGGCCGGGGCAGGCGGCGGCGCGGATTCGGTGGCGGCCGGGGTGGAGGATCCGCCGCAGGCGGCGAGAGCGAACAGCGCGAGCCCGGCGAAGGCGGTGACAATACTTCTAGTGAGTCGATTGGCGTTCATTGCTGGCCCCCGGACGGTCCGGCGTCGCCGCCGATAGCTCGCCGTCAAAACCTGGACGAACGGCGATGGTCGGGGCGACAGGATTTGAACCTGCGACCACTTCAACCCCATTGAAGTGCGCTACCAGACTGCGCTACGCCCCGCGGTGGCCGAGTTTATCAGAGCGAACGGGCGTTCTAGAGGCTTTCGGAGGAGTCGCGACCGGCGAGAACGTGGCGCAAATCGCGGTAGCGGCGGTACAGCCCGAGCGGGCTCTGGAAGCCATCGCTGACGGCGCGGAACTGGCTCCAGGAGATGCGGCGGCGGCCGTGGATGCGCTGTCGCTGGCCCCAGGCCTGTCGCCAGTGAAAGAGTGCGGCAAGCCGCCCGCGGAGGATCGCCGGATCGCGGCTGCGCAGCAGGGTCAGCGGGATGGCGGCCAGGTCGTACAGGGCGATCAGCGGGGCCAGATAAATAAGTTGCGGCAGCGGGTAGTTCTTGAGGATGGTCCAGACCTTGTTGCGGCCCAGGTGGAAGTTCTTGAAGGGGGAGCCCTCGGCGCCGGTGGCGGAGTGCTCGTGACGGACGGTGGCTTCGGCGACGAATAGACAGCGCCAGCCGGCGAGCCGGGCGCGCCAGGCCAGATCGACGTCTTCGAGGTAGGCGAAGAAGGACTCGTCGAAGTCCCCGATGTCCTCGAAATGCTCGCGGCGATAGAGGGCCGCGCCGGCGGAGGGGCCGAAGACTTCGGCGGTGGGCCCGGCGTCGCGAAGGCCGACGTGGCGATCCCAGGCAATCCCGGCAAGATCCAGGGAGATGCCGGCGGAATTGATGATCGAAGGGTCGTGATGAAATACCATGCGGCTGGCGAACATGCCGAACTCGGGATGGGCGGCGGCGGCCGCATCGAGGGCGGCGAGCCAGCCGGATTCGGGCGAGGCGTCGTTGTTGAGCAGGGCGATGAGCGGGGTGCTGGTGGCGGCGAGGATGTGGTTGTTGGCCGCCGCGAAGCCGAGATTGCCTTCGAGCGACAGGACGCGGACGGTCGGGAAGTCGGATTCAAGCAACTCGAGGCTGCCGTCGCTGGAGCCGCCGTCGGCCAGGACGATGTCGAACTCGACGCCGCGCTGGGCCACCAGGGCCGGCAGGTGGCGCTCCAGCAGGTGGCGGCCGTTGAAGTTGACGATGGCGACGGTGATGCGGCTCAAGTCGGGCGGCTCCGGAACCGGGGAGTTGTTGACGGGGCGAGGATACTGAACGGGGTGGCGGAAGTGGGGTTACGCGAGAAGCGCGAACCCGAACCAGAAGTTACACCGGGAGATTGTAGTAATGAGTGCGCAGGATGAGCCGCGGACGGTGTCGCCGACGCAGTTGGGATCGTACGCCCGGTGCCCGCTGGCCTACCGCTACCGCTTTCGGGAGCGGCGTCGGAGCCTGCCGTCGCCGCCGTCGCTGCTGGGGCACGCGATGCACGCGGCCATGGAGGACAACTTTCGCGCCAAGCGCAAGACCCATGCCGACCTGACGACCCGGGAACTGGAGGAGACCTTTGACCAGGTCTGGGACCGCGAGTTGCCGCCGGACGGGGCGGGGGCGCGGGGGACGCCGGAGGAGTTCGCCGAAGCGCGCGAACTGGGCTACAGGATGCTGGCGTTCCTCGTTGCCGAGGTCGCGCCGGGGGTCCGTCCGCACCTGGTAGAGCACCGCTTCCGGTTCGCCATGGACGGCATCCCGGTGCCGGTGGTGGGGCAGGTGGATGTGGTGGACATGAACGGGACGGTAATCGATCACAAGACGGCCGGCGGACGCTATCCGGAGGACTACCTGGACCACGATCTGCAACTGTTTTGCTATTCGCTGGGCTACACGTTCGTGCGGGAGGGAATGCGACTGCGCGACGGCCAGATGCCGGCGGCGCGGCGGCTGTCGCCGGCGCGGGTCGATGTGATCATTCGCAGCGAGACGCCGGAGGCGCAGCAACTCGAGAAGACCTACGACGAAGAGGATGTGGAGCGAATCGGCGGGAAGATGCGGCGGCTGGCGGAGGGCATCTTCGCGGGGAAGTTTGCGGCGTTCTGGATGACCGAGGAACGTGCGGAGGGCTGGCGGACCTGTGCGTCGTGTGAGTTCGGCGATATCTGTGAGCAGAACCTAAATCGGGATTTGGGCTAAAGATTTGGCGTTTCGTGACGAAGATTGAACCGTAGGGTTCTACCGTTTATTGGGAGGGAAGCCTACGAGACTGTTTATGCGATGGCCCGCATGGAGGCGGGTCCGCAGCAAAGGGAAGTGCTTTGGTCACCTCAGTTGGCACAAACTCCGCAGTGCAATCGGTGCAAGCGGCTCTCGC
>CAYYTN010000186.1:0-888 GCA_964474495.1 uncultured Chloroflexota bacterium | reverse complement strand
CACCATGCAGCGGGCAATGAACGCCGACGCCATTACGGTGTCCACGCTTCTCGCATCAATGGTGATTCCCCAAACGGTTGGGGCACCGGGAGTTGGCGAGAACGTAGACATCAAAGCCTAGTTTCAGCGCAGGAGAGCTGATCCGAGGTCAGGGCTTCGGAAGACCCCGGCCGAAGGAAGGCCGACCGAGTCCCTGGATAAGTGCGGCCCGCGGGGCCGTTTTCTTGCTTTCCGGGACAGGGTGACACGAGTCTGGCGAAGCGGCGAAGCGGCGAAGCGGCGGAGCGGCGGAGCGGACGGAGGTGGGCGGGGCGGGTAGGTCGGGGCGACCGGGCAGGGTGGGCTAGCCGGAGACCTTGAAGGTGGCGATCGAGATCGCGAAGAAGGCGACCGCCACAACGATGGTGAAGTTGAAGAGGACCCGCTCGGCGCCGCGACGGGTGCTGTGGAACGAGTCGCTCTGACCGAATGCGGAGCCGGCCCCGCCCTGGGCCTGCTGGAGCAGGACGGAGATTACGAGCAGGATCGCGAGCACTACCTGGGCGGAGCGAAAGATGGTTTCCATGGGCGGGTTCCTTTCAGCGGGGGAGTATAGCAATGGCGGGGCCGGGGCGGGGATATCTAGGCGGATTGCAGCCAGCGCACCGCGTCGAGCAGCGCGGCCGGGTCGCCGAAGGCCCCGGCCTTGGTGACGACCGGGCGGCCGTCAGCGATCCCGCCGACCAGTAGCCCCCCGGGAATGCCGGGGCGGACCTCGGCGGCGATGCGGATTCCGGTGGCGCCGAGTCCGCGGACGGCCAGCGAGGCGGTCTCGCCGCCGGTAAGGACGAGGCCGATTTCGGGGATGGCCCGGGCCATCCCGGTGGCGACGGTGGAAATCCAGGTGGA
>CAYYTN010000185.1:3264-5336 GCA_964474495.1 uncultured Chloroflexota bacterium | reverse complement strand
TGGTTCGGTGTGCCGTCGCAGTCCTGGTCGGAGAACCAGTCCTCCGTGGCCGTCGGCAGGCCGTCGCCGTCGTCGTCCGGATCGAAATGGTTGGGCACCCCGTCGCCGTCCGTGTCGGGCAGCGCATCGGGGCCGGGGTAGGCCTTCGGCCCGATCTCGAGGAGCGTGGGCAAGGTGTCGTTATCATCGTCGTCGTCCAGGTAATCGACGGTCCCGTCGCCATCGGCGTCTTCGCCCCTTATCGAGGCCAGCAGCTTTTCCAGGCTCGTGCCCAGGCGGTCGCCGTCGGGGTCGATACCGGGCCAGACCCGCGTGGGCCTGAAGCCGAGGTAGTCGGGGGCCCCATCGCCGTCGCCGTCGGCCGTTCCCTCGATCGAATCGGGGGCGCCGTCGCCGTCAGAGTCATCGTCCAGATAGTTGGGTACCCCGTCGCCGTCATAGTCCCGGACGTCCTCGACGTCCTGGGGCAGCCACAACGGCCTTCTGCCGGGCGGCAGATCGCGGAAATTCTCCTCGGCGGTCGGGATGCCGTCACCGTCGTCGTCCGCGTCGATCGGGTTCGGATCGCCGTCGCCGTCCGTGTCGCCCGCGCCCTCGTCCCCGTCGGCGATCCCGTCGTTGTCGCTGTCGTCGTCGTAAGGGTCGCTGCCGAACACCTGCTCCTGCAAATTGGTCAGGCCGTCGCCGTCGGGGTCGCTGATCGGGCCGTCCTCGTCGTCGGCGTCGTAGAGGTTCGGGATGTTGTCCCCATCCGAATCGCCCACGCCCTCGTCGCTATCCGGCTTGCCGTCACCGTCGGCGTCGGGATCGTGATAGTTGGCGAGCCCGTCGGAATCGATGTCCAGGGCCAGGGCCGGGTCCGAGGGCCAGCCGGCCGGCGGCGCGGCAAGCAGGTCGTCGACGGTCTCCACCTCCAGAGAGGTCGGGACGCCGTCCCCGTCGTCGTCGGGATCGAACATATCGGCGAGGCCGTCGCTATCCACGGTCGAATGGAGCTGTTCGCCGCCGTCGGGCAGCCGGTCGCCGTCGGAATCCGGGTCGTAGTAATTGGGGAGGGCGTCGCAATCGACGTCCTCGGGTGTCGCGCAAGCGGACAGAAGCGGGTCGGTCAAGGCGCCGGCGCCGGGCTGGAAATCGCGCTCTTCCTCGGTCGACCAGCCGTCGGCGTCGTCGTCATCGTCGACGTAGTTCGGGATGCCGTCCGAGTCGGCGTCGTCGTCGCCGCAGTCGCCGTCGCCGTTGAAATCTTCCTCGGCATTGGTCAGGCCGTCCGCATCGTAGTCGCCGAATGGACAGGGCTCCGCCTTCGCCCCGGAAACCCCGATCAGCCCGATGCCACAGGCCAGCAGCAGCGCCGCAGTGACGACTCGCATGCCACTAGCTCTTGGGTCGGTCACCGACTCTCCGTGCCTTCCAGCCTTACCGAAACCGGCCGGGCCGATGCCGGAATTGGTCTCGGAAACGATTGCGACCTTGTCTTTCATGAACTGGGCTCCGCGCCGGTGTCGGGGGCGTCCTGACCGGATTGAAACCTGTCCCCGTGCGGGGCACAAGGGGCGTATCCCAGGGTTGCGATCCTGTCGGGCCGAGGGGTGGGAATCGGGAGTGTGGGCGGGCGCCGGCAGATCGGAAAATGGGCCGGCGTGGATTGGAACAGCGCGCGGTCTGAATCCCGCTGTGCTATTGTCCGAGACGGTCGGGAGAGGGAGCATCCCGAGGATCCCGGCTCACTATCCAGCCTGGCCCGGCCGGTCAAGACACGTTGAATTTCGAGGTTTTCAAAATGACGAAGATGCGTTTTTCAACGGTCTTCATGGCTATCTTGGTTTGTGTATTCGTATCCGCGTGTAGCTCGTCAGGTACGGTCGAAGTAACGACAGATAGATCACAAGACATTCCACCGGGCAGTTCGGCATCTTTATCAGTTACCTCCACTGCCGAAGAAAACCCGACAGACGTAATTCAAAGACTAAGAGGGGCGTTATTCGAAAGACTGGTAACCGAAGAAGTCTTCGGACGGGTGCTTCACCCACATGAAGCTGGTGATTACAGAATGGATGTGGTATTGGGTG
>CAYYTN010000185.1:0-3254 GCA_964474495.1 uncultured Chloroflexota bacterium | reverse complement strand
ACGACCGGGTCTTGCTGGGTGTCTTTGCCGGCGCCAATACCCTCGATGCGGCGGTGTCACTCCATGAAGTGAGTACGCGCCGGCTGGTCACCGCATTTCATGTCTCGGGAAGCTCCGCCTCCCACCCGATGGCATCCGGAACCGGTATGGCGGACGCGATCCAGGAAGCCGTGGCGCAAATCATCCTGGCGCTGAAATGATAGCGATGAGCGGCTTCAGGTCAGCACCTGGCTAGGGCATATTCAACCCACGTGGAATCGCCCTGGCGGTCTCGTCGTCGGTCCTTGCCTGCGTGATCGTCGCCCTCGGCGTCCTCTTGCCGCGTCCGGCGGCAGCGATGGCTGCGGTGGCGTGATGCGGTTTCGTTGTCGGCGAGCACGACCTTATACCAAGCTGCGAGGTGCGGCGCCGTGGCCCGGCTGATGCCGGAATCGGCTCCGGTGAGAATCGGAATCCTGTCTTTCATGGCCCGGACTCAGGACCGATGCTGAGTGCGTCCCGGCCGGATTGAAGCTTGCCGCCGCCCGGGGCACGAGAGCCGTCTGTCACCCCGGATATCCATCGCGCCGAGGAAGCGGGCCGCGCTCGTGACCGATCGATCAGTCCCAATCGCGATACCCCCATTTCCCTCTGGGGTATTTCGGGTTGATCGGATCCTCTTCGTGGACGCGGGTGACGTAGCCCGACCCGACGATGCGCCTGCCCTCGCGGACGGAAAGGCGCTCGCCAACATCGATCGCAACGGGGACGCTCAGCTCGACCCGCATCGTCACGATGTTTCGCATCGGCACGTCCCAATCGAATTCCCGGGCCAATTCCTCTTGGGTGGTCAGCAGATCCTCTTCCTTTGTCACCGCCCCCTTCACGACCGCCGCGCGCAAGCAAAACCGCAGGCGTTCGTTGCCGAGAAACGGCCCGTACCGGCTTCCGTCTTCCCGCGCCAGTATGTGGCAATCACAACTGAAACTCGGGTGCGCCGTCATCGTTCCGGGCGCCGCCAGCACCCGCCCCCGCTTGACGGCGCCCCGGTCGACGCCCCGCAGGATACATGCGAGCGTCTCGCCCGCCTCGCCCCGGCGGCGACGCCGCCCCGAGGCCTCGACGCCCGCGCACACGGCGCTCGCCGTCTCTCCCATGCCGACGACCTCGACCTCCTGGCCGGCCTCGACGACGCCGCGCTCTATCCGGCCCGTCGCGGCGACCGCGCCCCGCCTTGGGGCCGAATCCTCGACCGCCATCAGGAACGGCAGGTCTCGCGGGGGTACCGGTTGCGCGACACGGTGGTCGATCGCCGACATCAATTCGAGGACCGAGTCCCGGCCCAACGGGTTGTCGCCATCCTCGAGCGCCGCCAAGGCCGAGCCGTCGATGACGGGAACGTCACTCATCCGCCGGCAGGGACGGTCGTGGAGCCGATACTCCGGCCCGCCGAGATAGAGGCCCAGGCCGGAGACGACCCACTCCGCCATCTCCACGGCCGTCATGCCCATGATTCCCGTTCCCCCGCGGTCTTCGATCCGATCGGCCTTGCTCAGGTAGACCACGACTTCCGGGACATCCATCTCCGCGGCAAGGTAGACGAACTCCGGCTCGTCAACCGAAGTCAGTGCCAGCGTCACGTCCACGACCAAGACCGCCAAATCCAACCGGACGGCGCCCGTCGTCATGGCCTTGAAGTAATCGAGATACGCGGGCCAGCTCACGTGGGTGTACCGGCACGCCTCCGTCTCGTACGCCACGCGAGACATGCGGAACGTCATGCCGCCCTTGCGCCGAACCGGCGCCTTGGCGATCTCGCCGTGGGTCCTTGATTCCGCAAGCCCCGCCCGCGCCAAGACGTGCGTAATCGCCGCCGTCAGCGTCCTCTTGCCATGTCCGGCGGCACCTATCGTGCCGATGGTGTAATGCGGCTTCGCTGGCGCCGGTTTTCGCCGCGCCGCGCTCACGCCGGCACGCCGGCGGCCAGGAGGCCGCGCACGAAGTGCTCGCGATCGGCGCCCTGGCTGAACGGCAGGGCCTGGGTGACGAAGCCGCAGGTCACATCCGGTTTCAGCCGGCGCACCCGATCAAGCGCGGCTCGGGCCTCCTCGTCGCGGCCCATCAGGCCGAGCGCGCTGACTTCGGGCATATAGGCCCAAAGCGCCGAGTTGGGCTGGTGCTGGGCCTGGCGCGCCCAGTCGAGCGCCTCGTCGTAGCGGCCAAGCAGAATGAGGGCGATCGATCTGCTCGCCTGGAATGCCCACAGCATGGGATCACGGGGGCTGAGGCGAATCGCCTCGTCGTGGGAGCGAATTGCGTCTTCCGCGCGACCGGATTGCCACAGTGAGTGCGCGCGCCCGAAATGGGCGCTGGCGTAACTGGGGTAGAGGGCGATCGCCCGGTCGCAAGACTGGATCGCGGCCTCGTGCTCGCCCTTCGCGGTGTGTGCCCGCCCGAGCGCCACATGGGCGAAGGGATCGTTCGCGTCGAGCCGCACGGCGATCGTCCCCGCATCTAGCGCGCGGGCGCGATCGCCTTCGGGATCCGGGGAGAAGCCCAGGATGACGCCGAAATAGGTCGCGAAAGCGAAGCCCGCGTGCGCCGAAGCGAAGCTCGGGTCGAGATCGATGGCGCGCCGAAAATAATCCAGCGCTTCCAGGTGATCTTCGGCCTGGTACTGATAGAGATGCCAGAGGCCGCGCTGGTAGCACTCCCAGGCGCCGAGGCTATCGGTTGATTTACGGCGCGCGCGCTGGCGTTCGCTGCTGGCGAGCTGCGGCTCGATGGCCGATATGATCGATTGGGTCACGTCGTCCTGCACGGCGAAGATGTCCTCGAGCTCGCGGTCGTAGCGCTCGGCCCAAATGTGATTGTCCTCGACCGCGTCGATCAGCTGGGCGGTGATCCGCACCCGGTTGCCGGCGCGCCGGACGCTGCCCTCCACGACGTAGCGCACGCCGAGCTTCCGGCTCACTTCCCGAATGTCGACGGATTGGCCCTTGAAGGCGAAGGAGGAGTTGCGCGCGATGACGAACAGCCAGCGGAAACGGCTGAGCTCGGTGATGATGTCCTCGGTGATGCCGTCGGAGAAGTACTCCTGCTCCGCCTCCCCGGACATGTTGGCGAAGGGCAGCACCGCGATCGACGGCCTGTCGGGAAGCTGTAGCGCGCCGTCCGTTGCCGTCGTGTCGGATTTCTCGGCGGGGGCGGCGTCGATCCAGCCGTACACACGCACGGGTGCTGGGATGTTCTTGACCTCCTTCTCGCCCAAATCC
>CAYYTN010000184.1:0-5401 GCA_964474495.1 uncultured Chloroflexota bacterium | reverse complement strand
CGTCCCCACCGCCATCGCCCCCACCCGCGCCGTTCCGACCACGAATCTGCCGCCCTCCGGACCGGGCAACCGGCGCCGCAGCAGCCAGTACATCACCACCGCCTCCAGCAGCACCCCGATCGACACCCCCAGCGCGAGCCCGCCGATACCCATCCAGATCGACAGCAGCCACGAAAACAACATATGCACCAGCAGCGACCCCACCGCCACCAGCACCGGCGTGCGCGTGTCCTGCATCGCGAAGAACGCCCGCGCCAGCACCTCCACCGCCGCGTGCCCCACAAAGGCCCGTCGCTCGAACAGCACCCCGATCAGCGGCGTCGCCACCACGATCAATCCCGCCGCCGCCGGCGCCGTCAGGAACAGCACATTGCGCAGCGCCCAGTGGTACTGCTCGCTCAGCCCCTCCCGGTCGCCCCGCGCCCACAGCGACGCGAACGCCGGCAGCGACGCCTCCGCGAACGGGATCGCCAGCACTCCCAGCGGAAACAGCAGCAGCAGCCAGCCGTTCGCCAGCGCCGCGACCGACGACTCCCCGATGTACGACGCCAGGAAGTTCACGAAGAAGAAGCTGCTCTGCACCACCGCGAATCCCAGCATCCGCGGCGCCATCAGCCGCAGCACCCGCCGCACCGCCCGGTCGCCGGGACCGCCGCGCACTCGATACGCGATCCCCACCCGCGCCAGGCCCGGACCCTGGATCGCCACGTGCACCAGCGCTCCCGCCAGCGTTCCCCACACCAGCCCCATCACCCCGAACTCGTCGGTCAGGAACACCGCCCCGAAGATCGTTCCCAGGTTGTAGAGCACCGGACCCAACGCCGGCAGCAGGAATTGCCGCTCCGATTGCAGCACTCCCTTCGCCACCGCGCTCAAACCCAGCAGCAGCGGCGAGATCATCAACCAGCGCGTCGCCTCCACCGTCGTCGCCCGCGTCTCCGCGTCAAATCCCGGCAGTAGCACGTCCGTCAGCGGCTCCGCCAGCAGTGCCCCCAGCGCGCCGGCCAGTGCCATGAAAACCGCCAGCGAATTGAACACCCCCGACACCAGCTCGTTCACCCGTTCCCGCTGATCGGCATCGCGAAACTCCGTATAGACCGGGATCAACGCCGAAATCAACGCCCCCCCGGCGAACAGCGTGAACAGCGTGTCCGGCAGGCGGAAGGCCGCGAACCAGGCATCCGCCTCGGCCCCGATCCCGAACACCGCCGTAACCGCCGCCTGGCGCACGAAACCCAGCACCCGACTCGCCAGGAAGAACCCCATCAGCAACGCCGCAGCCACGGTCACCCCGCGGCGCGCGTCCAACCCACCCCCTGGCCCCGTTGCCGAATCCGTTTCCGTCACGCTCTCTCCCGATTCGCCTGTTTTATGTCAAGTCCACCCGCGCATATTAGCCCATTCTCCCGCCGCTTCCGCCAACGGCCCGGCCCGTTCCGCCCACCGCGACCGACCGCCGCTAAACTCCACCTGTGAACATCTCCGGCTTCACCCCCGAAAACACCGAGTTCGTGCTCCTCTCCTTCGAGGGGCCCGACCAGCCCTATTCCCAGGCCGGTGGCCTCGGCGTCCGCGTCACCAACCTCGCCACCGCCCTCGCCCGCCTCGGCTTCCAAACCCACCTCTTCTTCGTCGGCGACCCCGACCTCCCCGGATTCGAGGAGCGCGAGGGGGGCAAACTGCGCCTCAACCGCTGGTGCCAGTGGCAGAGCCGCTATCACCGCGGCGGCGTCTACGACAACGAAGAGTGGAAGGTCGCCAACTACCAGGAAACCATCCCCCATCACGTCTCCGCCTTCGTGGTCCGCTCCGCCGTCGACGCCGGCCGGCAGGTCGTCATCATCGCCGAGGAATGGCACACCGCCGATACTCTCTGCCGTCTCAGCGATTCCCTCCATTTCCTCGGCCTGCGCGGCGACTGCATCCTTATGTGGAACGCCAACAACGACATGTCGTTACACCGCATCAATTGGGGCCGCCTCGCCTTCGCCGCCCAACTGACCGCCGTCAGCCGCTACGTCAAGCACCAGATGCGCTTCGTCAACTCCGACGCCGTCGTCATCCCCAACGGCATCCCCGACTGGATGCTCGCCGACGTCCCGAGCGCCGATACCGCCACCTTGCGCGACGCCCTCGGCGCCGACGTCCTCTTCTTCAAGATCGTCCGCATGGACCCGGACAAAGGCTGGCTGCAGGCCGCCGATGCCGTCGCCGCGCTCAAAGCCCGCGGCGTGAAAGCCCGCATGGTCATGAAAGGCGGCAGCGCCGAGGGTCACCGCGGCCACTTCCTCGGCCACGTCCACTGGCTCGGGCTCAACTTCGCCGAAGCCCGCCCCGCCGGCCGCACCCTCGAAGCCATCGCCGCCTCCCTGCACCACCACCGCGACGCCGACATCATCGACATCCAGGCCTTCATCCCCGACGAAGTCCTGCCGCCCCTCTACGCCGCCGCCGACGGCGTCCTCGCCAACAGCCTCTACGAGCCCTTCGGACTGGTCGGACTCGAAGCCATGGCCGCCGGCGGCATCGCCTACGTCGGCTCCACCGGTGAGGACTACGCCCTTTCCGCCCAGAACGCCGTCGTCCTCGACACCGACGACGGCGACGAAATCGCCGTCATGGCCCTCGAGCTACAGCAGGACCCCGAATGGGCCGCGCGCCTGCGCGGCAGCGCCCGCGACACCGCCCGGCTCTTCACCTGGCAGGAGGCCATCGGCGTCCTCCTCCGCAAGCTGCCGCTGATGGCGGCCACGCAAATGGCCTGGCGCCGTGGCTAAGCACCTCGTCGTCTACTCCCTCGTCCACCAGCCCCGCCGCGTCCGTCTCCCCGCCCGCCCCATCCCCACCGGCGCCTCGGCGGCCGACATGGCCGACCTGCTTTTCGACCCCGATCTCGACCACCACTACCTCGATATCATCGGCGAGTGGTGCTATCACCCCGCCGCCCAGGCCTGGAGCGACATGCTCGACGACGGCATGAAACTCGGCATCGGCTTCTCCCTCTCCGTCCTGCGCCAGTTCGAGATGTGGGACTCGGCGCTCTTGACCCGGTTCCAGAACCTCGTCGCCAAACCCGGAACCGAACTCATCGGAGTCACCCCCTATCACGGCACCAGCCTGCTCTTCAGCCTCACCGACTTCATCGACCTCATGCGCCTCATGACCGATCGCCTCCACGACCACTTCGGCGTCCGACCGACAGTCACCGACACCACCGAGATGATGATGTCCAGCGATATCTACCGCGCCCTCCACGAAGCCGGCTTCCGCGGCGCCTTCATGGATGGCCGCCCCTGGGTCATGCAGTGGCGTTCCGCCGCCCACCTCTATCACGCCGGCCTGCCGCTCAAGCTGCTCACCCGCCACTTCGACCTCAGCGACGACGTCGGCTACCGTTTCTCCAACCACTCCTGGGACGGCTGGCCGCTCCTGGCCGACGAGTACGCCCGCTGGATCGACGAGACCCCCGGCGACCTGGTCACCCTCGCCTGGGATTTCGAGACCTTCGGCCACCACCACAACCACGGCACCGGCATCTTCGAGTTCCTCCGCGCCCTCCCGGCCGCGCTACGCAAGCGCGGCATCACCTCCCTGCTCCCCTCCGAAGCCATCGAGCGCTTCGGCCCCCGGAGCCACCACATCCCCCTCCCCCCCTTCCCCGTCACCTGGGCCGGCGCCCACGGCAGCATGGATTTCTTCCTCGGCAACCGCCAGCAACAGGCCGTCTTCCGGCTCATGATCGCCGCCCTCAACAACGCCCGCCTCACCGGCGACCAGGACCTGGTCGACATCGCCCTCTGGCTCAGCCAGTCCGACAACCTCCACTGGCTCCAGGCCATCAACGCCACCGGCTCCGAAGCCGAAGTCTCCGCCTACTTCACCCCCGTCTCCTGGCAGTACCTGGGTCTCGACCAGATGGTCTGGGAGCACCAGTGCGTGTATAAGAACTTCATCAACGCGCTCGACGGCTTCCGGTAGCCCGCCGGCGCACCCCTCCCAACCAGAGCGGACACGAAAACCATGCGCATAGCCTTCATCACCTGGGAATATCCGCCCAACGTCGTCGGCGGACTCGGCGTCTACAGCCAGTACGCCGTCCGCGAACTCGTCAAACTCGGCCAGGACGTCACCGTCTTCACCCCCAACCATGGCGACCAGCCCGTCGACGCCCTCGAAAACGGCGTCCGCGTCATCCGCCCGCGGGTGTTCGACGTCTCCGGCAGTTTCCCCGAGGTCGTCGACCCCGCCCTGCAGCAGTGGGGCGGCTTCTTTAACAATCTCTACCTTTCCAACCTCCTCTGGGTCGGCAAAGTCCTCGAGCTACACGCCGAGATACCCTTCGACCTCATTGCCGTGCAGGACTGGCTCAGCGCCCCCGCCGGCCTCGCCCTGGCCCGCCACCAGATCGCCCCCATGGTCTTCCACATCCACAGCGCCGAATGGGGCCGCATGGGCGGCGGCGGCTCGCCCACCGTCACCTTCTGGGAGCAGGAGCTCGGCCGCCGTCATCACCGTCAGCCTGGCCATGCGCGACGACCTCCTCGAGCACGACTTCGATCCCGACACCACCCACGCCGTCTGGAATGGCATCGACCCGGCCCGCTACCATCCGGAGGCCCCCGGCCGGCAGCGCCTCCGCGATGAGTACGGCTTCGCCGCCGACGACCTCGTCGCCCTCTTCATCGGCCGCCTCACCGCCGTCAAGGGCGTCCTGCCCCTCATCGAGGCCTGGCCCAACGTCACCGCCATTTCGCCGGAGGCCCGCCTGGTCATCCTCGGCTCCGGCGAACTCCAGGGCGTCGTCGAAGAGCGCATCAACGCCCTCGAAATCGACAGCAGCGTCGTCCTGCGCAGCGAATTCGTCGACGAAAACGAGCGCATCGCCCACTACGCCGCCTCCGACCTCTGCATCTTCCCCTCCCTCTACGAGCCCTTCGGCATCGTCTCCCTCGAAGCCATGTCCATGGGCAAGCCGGTCGTCGTCGGCGCCCGCGGCCTCGTCGGGTTTCGCGAGCAGGTCATCCCCGAGGGCTCCGAGCAGTGCGGCGTCCACGTCGACGGCAACTCCGCCGAAGACATCGCCTGGGGCATCGCCCAGTGCCTGCAGGATCCGGCCCGCGCCGTCGAATGGGGCCGTCGCGGCCGCGAGCGCGCCCTCTCCACCTTCACCTGGGAGTCCGTCATGGACCGGACGCTGAGCATCTACGAAGGCGCCGCCGGCTAGCGCTCCGCGCTACTCCTCGTCCAGCTCCCGGCTACTCCTCCGCCAGCTCGATCGTCACCGTCTCCCCCATCCCCACCGCCCGCAGCTCCACCACCGGCACCGACCGCAGCTGCCCCAGCGGATTCACCTCGCTGGCCGCCCGGATTTCATCGGCCGAGCGGCTCGCCGGCGTCGCGC
>CAYYTN010000183.1:0-5416 GCA_964474495.1 uncultured Chloroflexota bacterium | reverse complement strand
GCGATTTCGCGCAGGCCCTCCGCCCCGAGCGAGCGGATGTAGGTGTAGGCGCGGACCAGATTGCCGAAGTTGCCCATGTGCGCCTGGACGTGGCCGATTGAGTAGGGGAAGTCGCTGGAACGGGCGAAGCCGCCGTTGGGGCATTCGATAACGCGCGGAACCGGCAGGTAGGGGTCGAGGTCGGCCGAGGCGCATAGCGCGCCGGCGCCGGGTCCGCCGCCGCCGTGGGGCGTGCTGAAGGTCTTGTGCAGGTTCAGGTGCATGACATCGATGCCGAGATCGCCGGGGCGGACGCGGCCGAGCATGGCGTTCATGTTGGCGCCGTCGCAATAGACCAGCGCGCCGGCGGCGTGGGCCAGGTCGCAGACCTCCTGGATGCGGCTCTCGAAGAGACCCAGGGTGTTGGGGACGGTCATCATGACGGCGGCGACGTCGGGCCCCATGGCGGAGCGGACGGCTTCGATATCGATCTCGCCGTCGGCGCCGTTGGGGATTGCGACCGATTCGTAGCCGCACATGCTGGCGGTGGCCGGGTTGGTGCCGTGGGCGGAGGCCGGGATCAAGACTTTCGTGCGGGGATCGCCGCGGTGGAGCTGATGGGCGCGGATGAGCATCATGCCGACGAACTCTCCCTGGGCGCCGGCGGCGGGCTGCAGGGAAACGGCCGGGAAGCCGGCGATCTCACCGATCATCTCCTCGAGGCGGATCAGCAGTTCGAGGCAGCCCTGGACCTGCTCGTCGGCCTGTAACGGATGGACGGCGGCCAGCCCGGGCAGCCGTCCGGTGAGCTCGTTGACCTTGGGGTTGTACTTCATGGTGCAGGAGCCGAGCGGGTACATGTCGGTGTCGATGGAGAAGTTCTTCTGCGAGAGACGGACGTAGTGGCGGACGATGTCGATCTGGGAGACCTCGGGCAGCGGCAGGTCGGCGCGCAACTCATCGGCGGGGAGGAAGTCGGCCAGTTCGCGGCCGTCTTCGGGGAGCGCCGGGAGATCGACGCCGACGCGGCCCGGTGATGACAGTTCGTGGATCGGCGGCTGTTCGGTCATCGGGTGACTTCCGGGAGCGCTTCGTGCAACGCCGCGATGGCGGCCGGGCCGGTCTTTTCGGTGAAGGCACAGAGCAGGTGGTCGGACAGCTCGGGCCATTCGCGGCCGAGGTCGAATCCGCCGATGATCCCCTGTTGGCGGAGCCGCGCGTTGATTTCGGCGGCGGGCGCCGGGCAGCGGACCGGGATCTCGCGCACCAGGGGTCGTTCGGTGGCGACGGCGTAACCGGCCGGCCAGTCGGATTCGATGGCCTCGTGAGCGTGGCGGACCGATAGTTCGGCGAGGTGGCGGAGACCGTTGCGGCCGAGACCGGCCAGGTGGATGGTGGCGGCGAGGGCGATAAGCGCCTCGTTGGTGCAGATGTTGGAAGAGGCACGCTCGCGACGGATGTGCTGCTCGCGGGTCTGGAGAGTGAGGACGTAGCCGGGGCGCCCCTGGCCATCGGCGGTACGGCCGACGATCCGCCCGGGTAGTCGCCTGACGTGCTCCTGGGTGGTGGCGAAGTAGCCGGCGCCGGGCCCCCCGAAGGAGGGCGGTCCGGCCAGGTGGCGGAGTTCGCCGACGGCGATCTCGCCGGGCGGCCGCAGGACGCCGAGAGTGACCGGGTCGGCGACCATGATGACGAGCGCCCCGGCGGCGTGGGCGGCTTCGACCACGGCTTCGACATCTTCGAGCCAGCCGAAGAAGTTGGGACGTTGCAGGACGACGCAGGCGGTGGTTTCGTCGATGGCGGCGGCGAACGGGCCCATGTCTTCGCCGAGCGCGCCGCCGGCGCCCAGGTTCCAGTTGCGGATGACCTCGCAGGTGGCGTCCAGGGGCTCAAGATAGGTCTCGGCGATGCGGCGATAGTTGGGGTCGACGGTGTCCGCGACCAGCACCCGAGTTCTACGGGTGGCGTTGAGGGCCAGGGCCATGGACTCGGCCAGGGCGGAGCCGCCGTCGTACATCGAGGCGTTGGCGACATCGAGCCCGGTGAGGTCGCAGATGAAGCTCTGGAACTCGTAGATAGTCTGCAGCGTCCCCTGGCTGACCTCGGGCTGGTAGGGGGTGTAGGCGGTGTAGTACTCGCTGCGCAGGAGTAGCTGGTCGACGAAGGCCGGGACGTAGTGGTCGTACCAGCCGGCCCCGAGGAAGCTGATCTGTTGGGTCAGGTCCCGGTTACCGTTGGCCAGGTCTTGCAGATGCGCAACGACGTCCATTTCCGACAGGGCCGGCGGCAGGTCCAACACGGGGTCGCGGACGCCCGCCGGGATGTCCGCGAAGAGACTGTCGAGGTCCGGCGCGCCGATGGCCTCCAGCATGAGGCGCTGGTCGCGTTCGGTGTTAGGAACGTAGCTCATTCACAAGACCCTCGTAGGCGGCGGCGTCCATGAGCGCGGCGAGTTCGTCCGGGTCGTTGAGGCGGATCTTGATCATCCAACCGGCGCCGTAGGGGGCTTCATTGACCAGCTCGGGCGCGGCGTCGAGTTCGTCGTTCTGGGCGATCACTTCGCCGGTGAGCGGCGCGAACAGGTCGGAGACAGCCTTGACCGATTCGACCGCGCCGAAGGGCTCGTCGCGGGTGACCGCCCCGCCGACGCCGGGCAATTCCACGAACACGACGTCGCCGAGTTCGTCCTGAGCGTAGTGGGTGATGCCGATGGTGCATTCCTCGCCGTCAACCCGGATCCACTCGTGTTCCCGGGTGTAGCGCAAATCGTCGGGATACATCTGATCTCCTGATTCCACCGGCTCTGCGATGGCCTATTTGGTCTTCGCCCGCCACCGGGCGACGTTGCTGTAGAAAGGCATGTCCACAAGGGTAGCGTCACGGTCACGGTCGCGGATATTCACAGCGACGGCGTCGCCAATCTCGCAGGCGGGAGGCACGAAGGCCATGGCGATGCCTTGTTGCAGGGTGGGTGAGAAGGTGCCGCTGGTGACGATGCCAGGGCCGTGGGCGGTGGTGACCGGGTAGCCGTCGCGGGGGACGGCGCGATCGGCGAGGGTGAGCCCGAGCAGGCGGCGGGTCGGACCGGCTTCCATGACCTCCGCAAGCGCATCGCGCCCGATGAAGGGCGGCTTCTCCATGGCGACGACCCCGGCGAGGCCGGCTTCGATGGGATTTATGTCAAGCCCGAGTTCGTGGCCGTGGAGCGCCATGCCGGCCTCTAGTCGCAGGGTGTTGCGCGCGCCGAGTCCGGCGGGGGCGACGCCGAGGGCGAGGATTGCTTGCCAGATCGGTTCGGTGGCTTCGGGGGAAGCGAAGATTTCGACGCCGTCCTCGCCGGTGTAGCCGGTGCGGCCGATTAGCACCTCGCGGCCGAAGATGGTGCTGGCGCGGATGCGGGTGCGGCGCAGTTTCGCCAGGTCCAGGCCGGTGGCCGGGCTGAGGAGATCCTCGGCGAGAGGGCCCTGGACGGCGAGGAGACAGTAACGCTCGCTGGCGTTGGCGAGGATGGCGTCGGCATCCCCGAGGTTCGCGCGGAACCAGTCCCAGTCGGCGTCGGCGTTGGCGGCGTTGACGACCAGGAGGTAGTCCTCCTCATCGAGGCGGTAGAGCATGGCGTCGTCGAGGACGCCGCCGGCTTCGTTGCAGATGAGGGTGTAGTGCGAGCGGCCCTTGCGCAGGCGGGCGACGTCGTTGGTCAGGAGGCGGTTGAGATAGGCGGCCGCGTCGGGGCCGGAGATGGTGATTTCGCCCATGTGGGAGACATCAAACACGCCGGCGGCGTTGCGCACCGCGTTGTGCTCCGAAATCAGCCCCTCGTACTGCACCGGCATGTCCCAGCCGGCGAATTCAACCATGCGGGCGCCGAGGCGCACGTGACTGGCGTGGAGGGGCGTTTGCCTGAGTTTTGCGTCCAATCGGCCGCCTGCATTTCGGGTCCGCGGGATGCCAACAAACGATAGTACTATCGTGACGCGACGAATGCGAAACCGATGGAGGCGAGTTGGCCGGGACGATCACGATCGCAGGCCCGTCGGGTCAGGGACAGGAACCCGCGGGGCTAGCGGCGAGCTGGCTGCCGGATCGGGCGGCGGAGATCGTGTTGCCGGCGCCAGCGGATGCAACGGCGATCGCGACCGGGGTCCGAGCGGTGCTGGCGGCGGTAGATGACGCTGATCTGACGTATGTGGGGCCGGGCTATCCGCCGGTGGACGACCCGCTGGCCGTGGCGTTGCTGCGCGAAGCGCGGGCTCAGGCGATGGAATCGGTGGTGCTGCCGGCGACGCCGTTCTGGATGGGCGCGCTGGAGGCCGGGTCCGGGTTTTCGGTGCGAAGCGTGGCGGACGTGGCGAAGGCCGATTTGAGCGCGCCGGTGGTGGTTTCGGGGTTGATGACGGCGGCGGTGGTGGGCGAGTTGGTTGCGGGTTTGAGGGGGCAGGTGGGCGACGTGGCGCTGACGCTGGTTTCGCTCCCGGGGAAGACGGTGACGATCCCGGCCGCCGGGGTGGAAGGGCTGGAGTTCGTGGATGGGGGCCGGCCGTACGCCCTGATCGCCGGTCCGGTCGCGCCGCTCGCGAACCCGGCGGCGCTGGATTCGCTGCTCTGGGTGGTGGAGCGCCTGCGCGCGCCCGATGGCTGCCCCTGGGACCGGCGCCAGACCCATGAATCGCTGCGGCGCTATCTGCCGGAAGAGGCCCATGAGGCGGCGTCGGCGATCGCCGACCGCGATCCGGCGCACCTGGCGGAAGAATTGGGCGACGTGCTGCTGCAGATCGCGCTGCACGCGCAGATCGCCAGCGAGAGCGGCGATTTCGATTTCAGTGATGTTGTGCGCTCGATTACGGAGAAGATAGTGCATCGCCACCCGCACGTGTTCGGCGATGTGGCGGTGGACGGCGTGGATGATGTGTTGCGGAATTGGGAAGACCTGAAGGAGGCGGAGCGGGCGGCGGGGGGCGACGCAAGGCCGGACGTTTCACCGGGGCTGCCGGCCTTGACCTATGCCCGGGAAGTGCTGAAGCGGGCGGCGCGGGCCGGGGAGGCGCTGGCGCCGGCGGTGGTGGACGGCGCGCTCGCGGGGGCCGAGGCGGCGCTGGAGGGTGAGGAGCGCGCAACGGTCCTCGGGGAACTGCTGCTGCACCTGGTGGAACTTGCGGGGCGGCAGGGGCTGGATGCGGAGTTCGCTTTGCGGGAAGCGCTGCTGCGGAGGATGCCGAAGGAGGAGGGCACTTGAATCCGGGTGAGTCAGGCGAGGCGCGGGAGTTCCTGGCGATTGGCGGCGTCCGCGTGGGCCATTGGACCGACGAAGCCGGCGGGACCGGTTGCACGGTGCTGGTGTGCGATCCCCCGGCGTGCATCGGAGTGGACATCCGCGGATCGGCTCCGGGGACCCGCGAAACGGCGCTGCTGACGCCGACCGGCTCGGTGCAAAGGGTGG
>CAYYTN010000182.1:0-5418 GCA_964474495.1 uncultured Chloroflexota bacterium | reverse complement strand
TTTTCCGTTCGCCGACGGACCGGAGATGGCGCTGAAGGCGGGCATCGCGGCGCTGATCGAACCGGGCGGCTCGGTGCGCGACGAGGAAGTCATCGAGGCGGTGGACAAGGCGGACGCCGTGCTGGTGTTTACGGGCGGCGAGCGCCATTTTCGACATTAGCGCGGCGGCGTAACAATTCACCCAACAAGCGACGCGGCGAGCGAATAGCATGACGGCCTACCTATGAACATCATGATGATCACGGCGGAGATGGCGCCGTACGCGAAGACCGGCGGGCTGGCCGATGTGCTGGCCTCGCTGCCCGGCGAGCTGGCTGGCAAGGGCCACGACGTGCGCTGCTTTTTGCCGCTGTACGGGCCGATCGATCGCGAAAAGCACGGCCTGGAGGTGGTAATCCCGCGGCTCGACACGCCGATGGAGCGCTGGAAGGAGCCGGCGTCGCTCTGGCAGCTGAATGGCGACACGACTACCTATTTCGTGGGCAGCGAGCGCTACTTCGACCGCGAGGGTATCTACGGCTACGAGGACGACGGCGAGCGCTTCATCTTCCTGTGCCGGACGGCGCTGGAGTCGGTGCGCCACCTGGACTGGCGCCCGGACGTAATTCACTGCCATGACTGGCACACCGGGCTGGTGCCGAACTGGCTGAAGACGACCTACCGCGAGGACCCGTTCTTCCGCGGCGCCAAATCGCTGTTCACGATCCACAACCTGGCCTACCAGGGGCTTTTCGGGCGGGAAATCCTGGAGGTGACCGGCATCGCCGACGAGACCGTCTACGTGCCGGACCTTGGCGAGATCGTGGACTTCATGGCCCGCGGGATCATCTTCGCCGACAAGGTGAACACGGTCAGCGAGCGCTACGCGCAGGAGATTTGCACGCCGGAGTATGGCGAGCGGCTGGACTCGTTTCTGAGGGATCGCGGCGCGGACCTGCACGGCGTCCTGAACGGCATCGATGTCGGACTGTTCGATCCGGCGACCGATCCGAACCTGGTGCTGAACTTCGATGCGGAATCGTTCGATCTCAAGGCGGTGAACAAGAAGGCATTGCAGAACGAGGCGGGGCTGGAACCGGACGCGAGCCGGCCGCTGTGCGGGTTCATCGCCCGTGTTTCGCACCAGAAGGGAATGGAACTGCTGGAGGCGACGCTGCCGCCGTTGATCCGGGCCAGCGGGCAGTTCGTTTTGCTGGGCACCGGCGACCCGCACTATGAGAACGTCTTTCGCGAGGTTCAGTCCCGGTACCCGGGGAGTTGCTCGGCGAACATCCTTTTTGACGCGGCGCTGGCGCAGCGGATGTACGCGGGGCTCGATTTCATGCTGATCCCGTCGCTGTACGAGCCCTGCGGACTGACCCAGATGATCTCGATGCGCTACGGGACGGTGCCGATCGTGCGCGAGACCGGCGGGCTGGCGGACACGGTGATCGACTACGACCCGGCCGGCGGCGACGGCACCGGGTTCACCTTCGAGCCGGCCGACGCGCTGGATTTCATGGGGGCGATCGCGCGGGGATTCGAACTCTACCGCCGGCCGGCGGCGTTTCGGGAGCTGGCGCTGCGCTGCATGGCCCGGGACTTCTCGTGGGGGCCGTCGGCGCGCCGGTACTCGGAGCTGTACGCGGAGTTGGCCGGCGGCTAGTCGCCGGGGCGCGCGACTTCCAGGGCGGTGATTTCGAGGCCGGGGTCGACGTCGAGGTCGTCGGGCGCAAATCGTTGGCGATCCAGGAGTTGCGCGCCGGCCATGGCGATCATCGCGCCGTTGTCCATGCAGTGGCGTAGTTCGGGCATGAAGAGCGGGATTTCGACCGCGGCGGCGAGCGCTTCGCGCAACTTGAGGTTGGCGGCGACGCCGCCGGCCAGGATGACGCTGCGGACGGCGAACTCCTCGGCGGCGGCGACGGTCTTGGCGACCAGGACATCGACGACGGCTTCCTGGAAACCGGCGGCCATGCGGGCGATTGCGGCCGGTTCGCGCGCCCGCAGGGCGTCGCCGCCCTCGTCGCGGAAGATACGCTGCTCCTCGGCGGGGCCGAGTTTGCCGGCCCAGGCGCGGTAGACGGCGGTCTTGACGCCGCTGAAGCTGAAGTCGTAGGTGTCGCGCAGCCACGCGCGGGGCAGGGCGTAGGGCTTATTGGCGCCGTCGATGAGTTCGCCGGCGGCCTGCTGGATGGCCGGGCCGCCGGGGAACCCGAGTTCGAGCACGCGGGCAACCTTGTCGAAGGCCTCCCCGGCGGCGTCGTCGCGGGTGCGGCCGAGCAACTCGTGGCGGCCTTCGGTGCGCATCAGAGTCAGGTCGGTGTGCCCGCCGGAGACGACCAGGCAGACGGCCGGCAATTCGGGCGGCGCGGCCCCGGAGCGTCCGATCCACGAGGCGAGCACGTGAGCCTCCAGGTGGTTCACGGCCAACAGCGGGATGCCCAGGCCGGTGGCCAGACCGCGGGCGAAGTTCAGCCCGACGATCAGGGAGCCGGCCAGGCCCGGTCCGTAGGTGACGGCAACGGCGTCGAGGTCGCCCGGACCGACGCCGGCCTCGGCGAGCGCCTGTTGGTAGACCGGGCCGATGGCGGCGATGTGCTGGCGGGCGGCGATTTCGGGGACGACGCCACCGAATTCGGCCTGGCCCTCGAGATTCGCTTGAGTGACCAGGGCCAACTCGGCATCCCCGCGGAGAACGGCCACCGAGGTTTCGTCGCAGGAGGTCTCGACGCCGAGGATCAGGGCCAACCGGCTACAGCTTCGATTCCCAGGTCACTCGCCGCCGCAGACGGTCCTGTAGCTCCTCGAAACGCTGCTGGGACTTCGCGGTCCCGAGCTCTTCCGACCACATCACCACGGCGTCCTCGCCATCGTCGCTGTAGTAGTGCGGGCGGATGCCGTGACCGCTGAAGCCGTGCTTCTCGTAGAGCTTCTGGGCGATAGTGTTACTGGGGCGGACCTCGAGGGTCATCATCTTGGCGCCGTGGGCGACGCTGATCTCGGTGATGGCGACCAGGAGGAGTTCGCCGAGGCCTTTGCCCTGGTGATCCGGGGAGACCGCGAGGGTGGTGATGTGGGCCTCGTCGACCATCATCCAGAGCCCGGCGAAGCCGACCACGCTGTTGCTGTGGACCCGGTTGCGGCCGCCGAAGATCCGCTGCAGCAGGCCCGGCGGTTCGACCGCCTCGGCCGGGGCCGCCTCGTCTTCGGCGACGCGGCGCAGGACGATGTAGCGGGCCATGCGGTTGCGTTCGAGTTCGTAGTAGAAGGACTCCTTGGGCCACGGAGTCGGGAAGCAGCGGCGCTCGAGTTCGCGGACCTCGACGATGTGCTCGATGGCCATCGTTTCGACGACGAAGGTCTCGCGATCGGTGGGTCGCTTGGCGGGCGCGGCGCTCAAGTTCTGCCCCATCCCTTCTTTGGCAGGGTCGCATCCGGCTCGCGCAGGTAGGTGGGAACGGCTCCCGCTGCGTCCCGGCCGGTGGACGCCGCAAGTTTAGACCAGCCCAGGGTGGCGACGGCCGCAGCGAGGGGCTCCGGGACGAATATTGGCGCGGTTGCGGCGTTGGGCGGCAGCGCGGCGGCGATCTGCTCGAGACGCGCGGCCGGGAGGTCGCCGACCGGGTGCGCGCCGGACGCGATGGCCCGGGCGATCAGGTCGGGGGCGGCGAGGCTCGGTTCGTTGACGGGGGTCGCGCCGGTGCCGTCGAGGGTGAACTCGCCGGCGAAACAGCCCCGCGCGCCGGCGTCGAGGAGGGCCAGGACGCGGCCTTCGATAGGTGGAGCGACGGACAGCGCGACGGCTTCGAGACTGGGTATTGCCACCATCGTTATGTCAAGCGCAAGGCAGAGGCCCTTGGCGATCGCCATGCCGCCGCGCACGGCGCTGAATCCGCCGGGACCGGCGGCGACGGCAATGGCCGCCAGGCGTGCGCCGGCGATGCTGAGCAGGTCGGTTGTGGCGCGATGGAGGTGCGGGGTGTGGCTGGGCTCGGCGCGCCACGGGCGGGTTTCGAGGACTTCGTCGGCGGTGGCGAGGGCCGCGCTGCCGCTACGGCCGGTGGTGTCCAGCGCCAGGATCAGGTCTTTGGCCGGCACGGCGACTCCGGGGCCAAGTTCAGATGCTGGAGAGCGGCTTCGGCGGCGGCGCCGAACGGCCGGAAGGCCAAGCGACGCTCGGATTCGCCGGCGTGCTCCAGGTGGACCTCGAGGCGATCGGCGGGCAGGCGGGCTTCGGCGGCCGCGGGCCACTCGACGACCACCACGCCACCGCGCTCCAGGTAGTCATCGAAACCGAGGTCGGTGACTCCCTCACCGGTGTCGAGCAGGCGGTAGAGATCCATGTGAAAGAGTGGTGGGACGGCCTCGGGGTACTCGGCGATGAAGGTGTAGGTGGGCGAAGTGACGCGGCGCACCACCCCCAGGCCGCGGGCGATGCCGCGAGCCAGGACGGTCTTGCCGGCGCCGATTTCACCGCGCAAGAGCACGATCGTGCCAGGGCTCAGGCCGCCCGACAGCCGCCGGCCGATGCGCTCGGTTTCGGCGGGAGCATGGCTGGGCAACAACAGATCGGTTTCCCGGGGCGTTACATCTTCCAATCCGGCTCGCTACCCATCTTCTGGCTGGTTACCATACGGCGGGTTGAATCCGAGCGCGATCCGACCGCAATTCTCTCCCACCGCTGGAGTTTGAGGCCGCCCATAGCCTACCGAATCGCACACATCGCACCGACTTCATTCTTCGGCGACTACGGGTGTCACGTTCGGATCGTTGAGGAGATCCGGGCGCTGCGGCAACGCGGCCACGAGAGCGTGGTGTTCACGTATCCCACCGGCGACGACCCGGCCGACGTGGCGACGCTGCGTAATCCGTTGCAGCGGCGCCGTCCCGAGGTGCGGGTGGGCTCGCACTGGGGCAAGTTGCCGCTGGACCTGGCGCTGCTGGGGACGGTGCTGGGGCACGGGTTCGGAACTCACTTCGACGTGGTGCACGCGCACCTGCACGAGGGCGCGCTGATCGGGCGCCTCCTGGCCTGGCAGCAGCGGATACCGCTGGTGTTCGATTTTCAGGGCAGCCTGGCGGCGGAAATGCGCGATCACCACTTCCTGACCGGTGGCAGCCTGCTGGAACGGGCGATCGCGCGGGCCGAGCGGGTAATCAACCGGCTGCCGGATCGCATCATCACCAGCAGCAGCCATGCGAAGGAGTTGCTGACCGGGGAGTTCGGGATGGCGGCGGATCGGGTGGTGGAGGTTTCGGACTGCGTGGATGTGGATGTGTTTCGGCCGCGTGCCGAGTTGCCGGGGTTTGACCTTGAGGCGCTGCGCCGGGAGTACGAGATCCCGCCGAACCGGTTGGTGATCGGCTACCTGGGCCTGCTGGCGGGCTACCAGGGAATCCCGGAGCTTCTGCAGGCGGCGCGGCAGGTGGTGGACA
>CAYYTN010000181.1:0-5425 GCA_964474495.1 uncultured Chloroflexota bacterium | reverse complement strand
CATCGTCGATACCGAGGCCCTCGCCGCGGCCCTGTCGGCCGGCCGCCTGGCCGGGGCCGGGCTGGATGTCTTTATCGACGAGCCGATGGAGTCGTCGCCCTTCTTCGAACTCGACAACGCGATCGTCAGTCCGCATATCGCCGGCAACACCGCCGAGAGCATGGCGCGGATGGCCGAGCGCGCCGTCGACAACGTGATCGCGGTGGAAGCCGGGACCTGCCCGCTGGAGTACGTGGTCAACGGCGTCTAGCCGGGCCGGCCGGTGGGAACTCTCTACCTGGTGGCGACTCCGATCGGCAACCTGGCCGATCTGACCGACCGCGCCCGGGCGGTGCTGGGGGAGGTAGACGTGGTCGTGGCCGAGGACACGCGCCGGACCGGCAAGCTGCTGAAGCATCTGGGCATCGAGACGAAGCTGCTCTCGGTGCATGGCGACAGCCCGGCCGGGCGGGTCGCGAAGGTGGTCGAGCTACTTGCGGAGAGCGATGTCGCCTATTGCACCGACGCCGGCACTCCCGGGGTGTCCGATCCCGGGGCGGCGCTGGTGGCGGCGGCCCGCGCCGCCGGGCACGCGGTGTCGCCGGTGCCCGGCCCTTCGGCCCTCGCCGCCGCGCTTTCGGTGTCGGGGATTGAGTCGGCCGGTGCGGTCTTCTTGGGCTTCCTGCCCAGGCGGAAGGCCCGCCGCCGCGAGGCGCTGGAATCGGCCGCCGCCACCGGGTTGCCGGCCGTCATCTACGCCTCCCCGCGCCGCGCCGCCGCCGTCGCCGCCGAGGGCGTCGATGTCTTCGGGCCCGACGCCCCGCTGCTGGTCTGTCGCGAACTGACCAAGCTGCACGAGGAGATCGTTGAGTCGACGCTCGGCGAGGCTGCCGATCTCGAAATCCTGGCGAAGGCCCGGGGCGAGTACGTGCTGGTTATCGGACCGGCGGCGCTGGTGCCGGTCGAGCCGGCCGATGACGAGATCAAGGCCGCTGTTCGCGAGCGGCTGGAAGACGGAAAGTCCCTGCGGGACGCCGCCGCCGCGGTGGCCGCCGAACTCAACATCCCGCGCCGCCGCGCCTACCAACTCGGGCTGCAAATCGGGGAGTGAACACCGTCCCGGCGGTTTTTCGCGGGGGCAGCCGGCCCGGGGCGCGCTAGGCTTGGAGCCCGCGCCGACAAGCGGCGGCAGCGATACCGAGGAGGGCCGGGAGATGGCTAACCAGGAAACCGATCACATGCAGGTGGCCCGCGCCGCCGTCGAGCACGGCGAGTTCGCCCAGACCCGCGGCGGCCCCACGGAGGACTCCGCCTACTTCGCCCAGATGACCAAGGCAATCTCCCGCGCCGGGCTGAACTGGAAGGTCATCGAGAACAAGTGGGACGGCTACCTGTCCGCCTTCGAGGGCTTCAATATCGACATCGTGGCGAAGTACGGCGACGACGACATCGAGCGCCTGATGGCCGACGCCGGGATCGTGCGCAATCGCAAGAAGATCCTGTCCACCATCACCAACGCGCAGGAAATCCAGGGCATCCTGGCCGAGCACGGCACCTTCCAGGCCTACCTCAAGTCGCTGATCCCGTCCGGCGAGCAGGGGGCGATCAAGGAACTCAGCAAGCGGTTCGCCCACCTCGGCCCGTCAACCTCGGCGATGTTCCTCTGGATGGTCGGCTACGACATGCCCGAGCACGCGGCCTACATGCTGGAGAAGTACGGGGAGTAGAGCAGAGGGCGTAGCTAGGCTAGGCCATTTGCTGGGAGAGGCGACAGGACTCTTCAGCGTGTCCTCCACCGGATCTTCCGCCTGATTGACGATCTACAGCCCAATGATCCAGCCCGCTCTTCCGTTCGAATCACGCTAAGATCGGCCCGCGACAACACGATGGGTATGGGGAGAGTCGACATTGATTCGAGCGCTCGTTTCGATCGGACTACTGGGCCTACTGTTTGCGGCTTGTGGGGGTGGTACGGATTCCGCCGATGCCCTGCCGGAAGGCTCCCCGGATAGTGGCGCTCTTTCGGATGAATTGGAAGGCCGTCTCCTCGCCATTGAAGGCGAGCTAGAGCAAGCCCGGTCTGACTTGGACGAGGTCGAAGCAGAACGAGACGAACTTGCCGAAGAAGTTGCCGTCCTCCAGGCGGGAGCCACCCAACCTGCGGTTGAATCGACGAACGATGCCGAGCCCACGCCCACGCCCACGCCCACGCCCGCGCCCGTCGCCGAACCCGAAACAGCGGACTCCTGCCAGAGCGACGAGACGGTGGAATTCTTGAAGGACCTCACCAATCGACATCTCCGTTTCGTCGCCATCGAAAACCTGGCGGGATCAACCGCCCGGGTAGGCCTGGCCGGGCCGGTAGGAGACATGATCGACGAGAAGCAGGAACTGGTTGAGATGGAGGACGTACCGCCGTGTGCCGAGGCTGCGTGGAAGTCCCACAAGACTTGGTTCGTTCTTATCATCGAGGGCTACCAGTTCTTCATGCAGCAGATGGACGACAACATCGTTGCGGCAACACTGAAAGTGGCCGACGACACTCAGGCCGAGGCGGCGAGGTTGTTGAAGTTGGCTCTTGAGGAGGCGGGACTTCCGGTACACCCTTTCCTGGCAGCACTCGTGACGGCGGCGGAGACGCCGGTTCCCACAGCGACTCCCGCCCCCAGCCTCCTGGAAGTGACCCGACTGGGGGGCGAAGGAGACGAAACGACCGAAACTTTCCAACTCAAAGACGGGCTTGCGTCGATAGATATCGCCCAAGATGGGGCGGGACATATCACTGTCTGGCTGGTTGAGTCTGCCTCCCGGGAGCCGGTAGAACTGCTGATCGACGATGTAGTGGAAGGAACTTTCTCCACGGCCGTGCGGTTGGATTGGGTAGTTGTCAATCGCGCTGACGGCAACTTCATCCTTGAGGTTGAAGCAGATGGGCCCTGGGAAGTGACCATCACCCAATAGGTGGTAGTCGTCCGGCATTGAACGACCTGTTTCCTCGTCAGGTCACTCTGGTGGAATAGTCCTTTGCGCGCCTGCGCAGTCCGGCGGCGCGAGCGAAACCCCTATTCTGCGGCCAATTCCTCTGCCTGGGTGACCATCTCGTCGAGCAGGCTGAGGCCGCCGTTCCAGAAGCCGGGGTCGTTGATGTCGACGCCGAGCGGGGCGACGAGCTCGGAGGGCGAGACGGAACCGCCCTTGCCGAGCATCTCCATGTAGCCGGGCACGAACCCGGCGCCCTGCTCCTCGTATAGCCGGTAGAGCGCCAGCACCAGCAGCTCGCCGAAGCTGTAGGCGTAGGTGTAGAAGGGCGTGTGGATGAAGTGCGGGATGTAGCTCCACCAGTGGCTGTAATTGTCGGTGAGGGTGACGGTGTCGCCGTGCATCGGCGCGTTGGCGGCGATCCAGAGTTCGCCGATCCGCTCGGCCTCCAGTTCGCCCTCGTCGCGGCGGGCGGCGTGCAGGCTCTGCTCGAAGCGGGTCATGACGATCTGGCGGAAAGCGGTGGCGAAGGCGTCTTCGATCTTGCCGGTCAGCAGCGCCAGTTGCACCTTCGGGTCGCTCTCCTGCTCGAGCAGGCGGTGGAAGACGATCATCTCGCCGAAGACGGAGGCGGTCTCGGCGGTGGTCAGCGGGGTGTGCGATTGCAGGTAGCCGACCTGCCGCGACAGATACTGATGGATGCCGTGGCCGAGCTCGTGGGCGACGGTCATGACGTCGCGGATGCGGTCGGTGTAGTTGCACATGATGTAGGGATGCAGGTTGGCCGGGCCGCCGGCGCTGAAGGCCCCGCCGCGCTTGCCGGTGCGCAGTTCGGCATCGATCCAGCGCTTCTCGAAGAACTCATCCACGATGTCGCCGGCCCGGGGGTTGAACTGCCGGTAGCTGTCGGTGACGATCTCGCGGCACTCGGCCCAGGTGCGCTCCGGCGAGTCGCCACTGAGCGGGGCGTAGCGGTCGTAGTCGTGCAGTTCGTCGAGGCCGAGGAGCTTCTTCTTGAGGCGGTAGTAGCGGTGGACGGTGGGGTGGAACTCCTCGCAGGAGTCGACCAGCGCGTCGACGGTGCTCTGCTCGATCTCGTTGGACAGGTTCCGCGAGGCCATCGGGGTGGCGTAGGAGCGTATCTCGTCGTCTACTTTGTGGTCCTGGACGAGCACGTTGAAGATGTAGGTGAGGACGTGCTGGTGGTCTTTGAGGGAGACGGTGAGGGCCTCGGCGGCGGCCTGGCGCATGGTGCGGTCGGGGTCGTAGAGCAGCGCCAGGGTTTCGGATTCGTTCAGGCGCTTGATCTCGCCGTCGTGCTCCACGTCGCAGGTCATCCGCCCGGTGACCTCGTCGAAGAGTCGCGAGAAGGCGCGCCCGGCGGTGTTGGCCTTGCGCTCCAGGACGGTCTCCTCGGGCTCGCTGAGCTGGTGGGGGCGGTAGCGGCGTTCCTTTTCGAGGAAGTGCCGGTAGCCGGCCAGGTCGGCGTGGTCCATCAGGGGCAGCGCGATGGCCTCGTCCAGCGCCGCCCATTCGAGCTCGAAGAAGACCAGGTGGTTGCGGATGGCGGAGGACTTCTCCATGACGGAGCTGAGCAGGCGGCCGTTGGCCGGGTCGTCGCTCTTGGCGGCGTGCAGCAGGTGGGCGTAGATGACCGGGGTGTCCATCAGCTGGACGATTTCCTGTAGCTCTTCGACGGCCGCCAGGAGCGCGGCGGCGTCGAGGCCGGTCAGCTTGCCGCGATAGTCCTGCTCGAAGGCGGCGGCGCGATCGTCGGCCGACTGCAAGTCGGCGTCGATCTTCGGGTCCTCAACGGTGGCGTAGAGGTCGGTGAGGTCCCAGGCGACGCCGTCGGCGCTGCTGGTGGGCGTGGTCTCGGTGGTCATATTGGCGTCATCCCGGCGGGTGGTTTCGGTTCACAAAGCGAAGTCGTCGATTATGGCAGGTAGCGGCGGGTGAGTCCGGTCGAGACTGATCTGCAGAACGAGTGCCCTCAGGCGGTGACGCCGTCCAGCCCGATCAGGAATGGCAGGCCGAAGAGGAAGAGCCATATCTGCCAGCGTATCCAGCCGGTGGTCTCGGAGAACTCGACCTCACCGTCGTCCCGGAGGCGAATCGCCACGTGAACCTCACGCCGGAAGAGGACCTCAGCCAGCAGCGCGACGACGACGGCCAGGCCAACGAACGCGGTGGCGTGCACTATCCAATTGAAAAAGATGTACAGCACCAGGCCGTGCTGCTCGGATGCGGATTTGAGGGGCTGGCCGGCGACCCGCTTCGCGGCCCACCAGGCGGGCAGCCAGAGCGCCGCTTCGGTTTCTCGATATTGGGTCAGCACGTAGCCGGCCGCGACGGTCTCGTGGACCGCCAGCAGGTAGTCCTCCCAGGGCGCCCGATCACTAGCCTGGCTTCGTTCGGCGGGTAGCCGCGGGTAGGGCAGACCGCGATCCAAACGGGCGATCGAAGG
>CAYYTN010000180.1:0-5435 GCA_964474495.1 uncultured Chloroflexota bacterium | reverse complement strand
GCCGCGCCGTCCGCCGCGTCCGCGCCGCCCGCCGCGGCGCATCAGGTACATCTCGGCCGGCAGGCGCGCTGCGCCACGGCCGGCGCCCGTTTCAAACTCGAACAAAAGGCCCATCGCCGCCACCCGCTACGTCGGCAGGGGCAGGGAGTCCACGAAGTCCTGCAATGCCCGCCCGATGGTGTCGCCCAGCCCGTTGAGGATGGCCAGCAGCGCCACGACAAAGAACGCGATCACCAGCGCGTAGGCGGCCGCGCCGAAGCCTCCGCCGCGACCTTCGATTCCTGCCAATGCCCGGCCCTTTCGCCCGCCGGCCGGTTTCCGTACGCCGGCCACTCGTACCCTGAATTGTACCTGCCCCGCCGGCCTTTCCGATCTCGATTCTCACTTTGCCGTCCGGGTCCGCGGGGCGGGTCGCGATACCCTGAAAAACGTCCGAAAGTGGGTGCTTTCTGGTAGAATTAGTCGATGTCTGCGCTCCCCAAACGTGCCTTGAACACCCTGCAGTCGTGCCCCCCGGCCGGTTGCCTTTGACCTTCACCCATCTCGACGACGCCGGCCGCGCCCGCATGGTCGACGTGGGGGGCAAGCCGACCACCGTCCGCACCGCCGTCGCCGGCGGCCGCGTGGTGATGCGGCCCGACACCCTCCAGATGGTCATCGACCAGGCCGCCGGGCGGGCCTCGGGGCTCAAGAAGGGCGATGTACTGGGGGTGGCCCAGATCGCCGGCATCACCGCCGCCAAGCGTACCTCCGACCTGATCCCGCTGTGCCATCCGCTGCCGATCGACTCCATCGAAGTCGATCTCGCGCCGGAGCCCGAGTCCAACTCGGTCAGCATCACCGCGCGGGTCACCACCGCCTCGCGGACCGGCGTTGAAATGGAGGCGCTGACCGCCGTCAGCGGCGCGGCGCTGACCATCTACGACATGTGCAAGGCCGTCGACAAAGCCTTGCGCATCGAGGGAGTCCGGCTCCTCAGCAAGACCGGCGGCACCAGCGGCGACTACCACGCCGATGAATAGCGACTTAAACCTGGCGCAGTGTTCCCCAGCGGAGGCAAGGAGGAAGTACGTCTTTGGATGACTCCGGTATTGGCAATGTAGAGGAAGTCGGCCTCGAAGCCGAGATGGGTGAGGCGTATCTCGACTACGCCATGAGCACCATCGTCTCCCGCGCGATCCCCGATGTTCGCGACGGTCTCAAGCCGGTCCAGCGGCGCATCCTCTACGCCATGCAGGACCTGGGCGCCCGCTCCAACAGCCAGTACCGCAAGTGCGCCCGGATCGTCGGCGAAACCATGGGCAAGTACCATCCCCACGGCGACAGCGCCATCTACGACGCGCTGGCCCGGATGGCCCAGCCGTTCTCGCTGCGCTACATGCTGGTCGACGGCCAGGGCAACTTCGGCTCGATCGACGGCGATCCGCCGGCGGCGATGCGCTACACCGAGGCCCGCCTGGCGCGGATGGCCGAGGTCATGCTGGCCGACATCGACCGCGACACCGTCGATTTCGTCGAGAACTTCGACGCCACCGCCGAGATGCCGGAGGTCCTGCCGGCGCGGCTGCCGAACCTGCTGATCAACGGCGCCACCGGCATCGCCGTGGGCATGGCCACCAACATCCCGCCGCACAACCTCCGCGAGGTCGCCGACGCCATCATCCGCCTGGTCGACGAGCCCGACCTGCCCTTCGACGAGCTCTGCAAAATCATCACCGGGCCCGACTTCCCCACCTACGGCATCATCGGCGCCGACGGCGTTCGCCAGGCCTATACCGCCGGGCGCGGCCGGGTGCTGGTGCGCGGCCTGGTCCGCGAAGAGGAGGACGACGACGGCCGCCAGCGGATCATCATTTCCGAGCTGCCCTACCAGGTGAACAAGACCACGCTGATCGAGAAGATCGCCGACCTGGTGCGCGGCAAGGTCCTGGACGGCGTCAGCAACCTGCGCGACGAATCCGACCGCGACGGCATGCGGATCGTCATCGAACTGAAACGCGACACCCACCCGCTGCAGGTCCAGAACCAGCTGTTCAAGCACACCGCCCTGCAGACCACCTTCGGGGTCAACACGGTCTGCCTGGTCGACGGACAGCCGCGCACGCTGGGCCTCAAGGACATGCTGGGCGAGTTCATCAAGCACCGCGAGAAGGTGGTCACCCGGCGGGCCAGTTTCGATCTCAACCGCGCCCGCGAACGCGAACATATCCTGCTGGGCTTCCTGGTGGCGCTGGACAACATCGACGAGGTGGTAGCCATCATCCGCGGCGCCGACACCACCGACGACGCCCGCGAAGGCCTGATGGAGCGGTTCGAGCTGACCGAGGTCCAGGCCAACGCGGTCCTCGACATGCAGCTCCGCCGGCTGGTCGCGCTGGAGGCGCAGAAGCTGCGCGACGAGCTCAAGGAAATCCAGGCCCGGATCGCCGAGCTGGAAGAATTGCTCGGGGACATCACCCTGGTCCACGCGGTCATCAAAGAAGAGACGCTGGAAATCCGCGAGCGCTTCGGCGACGACCGCCGCACCCGCATCGTCCCCGAGCTCAGCGGCGAGCTTACGCTGGAGGACCTGGTGCCGGTGGAGGACTGCGTGGTCACGATCACGCGGCGCGGCTACACCAAGCGGCAGCCGATCTCGGTCTTCCGCACCCAGGGACGCGGCGGCAAAGGCATCCGCGGCCTGGCGGTCAAGGAAGACGAGATCACCCACTTCCTCACCACCCACAGCCACGATCACATCCTGCTGTTCACCAACCGCGGGCGCGCCTACCGGATGCGCTGCTACGAGCTGCCGCTGATGGGTCGTGAGGCCCGCGGCATCGCCCTCATCAACCTGGTCCAGCTTGAGCCCGCCGAGAGCGTCTCGGCGCCGATCGCCATCGAGAACTTCGAAGCCGGCGAGAGCCTCATCATGGGCACCATCAACGGCGAGGTGAAGCGCACCGCGCTGACCCGCTACGCCACGGTCCGCAAGAAGGGCCTGCTGGCGATGGACCTGGACGACGACGACGAGCTGGGCTGGGTGCGGCTCTCCGACGGCGACAACGGCGTGATGATCTTCACCACCCGCGGGATCGCCATCCACTTCCACGAGCAGGACGTGCGCAGCAGCGGCCGCACCAGCGGTGGTGTGCGCGGGGTCCGCCTGAACGAGGGCGACAGCGTCGTCAGCGTCGACCTGACGGTCGAGGGCGACTACGTCCTGGTGGTCACCGCCAACGGCTACGGCAAGAAGATGCCGATCAAGGAGTTCCGCCGCCAGGGTCGCGGCGGCAAAGGTCTGAAGGCCATTAACCTCAGCGACAAGACCGGGCCGGTGGTGGCGGCGCGGGTCATCTCCGACCCCGACGAAGACATCATGCTGCTTTCCAGCCAGGGGCGGTTGATCCGGCTCAGCCTGGCCGAGGTGCGGCCGATGGGCCGCTACGCCGCCGGGGTGATCGTGATGCGGATGAACGAAAACGAGCTGGTCGCCGGCCTGGCGGTTTCCGGGGACGGTCGCGACAACGGCGAGGGCGAAAACGGCGAGGAAGACGACGACGCCTTCGAGGATGTCGCCGGCGGCGTGGAACTCGCCGCCGACTAGCCGCGCGACGAACCTTGGCCTCAGCCGCCGGACTTCCGGGTAGCGTCCGCCTCTGCCTCTTCGACCTGGACTACACGCTGATTCAGCTGATGCTCGATCCGGTCGGAGTTCACGTCGAGGTGCTGGAAGCGGCCGGCCACCGGTTGCCGCGCGACGCTGTCCAGGCGGCCTACGACGCCGGCTGGGACGACTACCTGCAGGCCGGCCACCGCTGGCCGTCGCAGGCCGAGGCCTACCTGCGGGTGGTTTGCCACGGGCTGGCCGTGCTCGGGGTAGCCGACGCCGGCGATGAACTGGCGCTGCGCATCGACGCGCGCATCAACGACGTCTCCGACATGGCGGTCTACGACGACTCGGTCGCGGTGTTGCAGGCGGTCCGCGCCGCCGGGTTCCGCGTCGCCCTGTGCACCGGCCGCTGGCACGACCCGGAGCCGGATCTCGACCACCTGGCGCTGACCGGCTGCTTCGACCGCATCTACCACTCGGGGGAGTTCGGCCACCAGAAAGACGACGGCCGCTTCTGGACGGCGCTGGTGGCCGACGCGGGGCTGGGCCCCGCCGAGGTATTACTGATTGACGACGCTCCGGCGGCCGTCGGCATGGCGCGCGACGCCGGCCTGCAGGCGCTGGCGATCCACCGCGAAGGGTCGCCGCTGGGCCCGTTGCCCGACGCCGACCTGCGCTCGCTGCGGGCGCTGCTGCCGGTGCTGGGAATCGCCGGCGGCTAGCCCGGCGCGGCGCCCTCGCGCTTCATGTACACCATCAGCACCGCGATGTCGACCGGGGTGACGCCGTTGATCCGCCCGGCCTGCCCCAGCGTCGCCGGCCGCACCCGCTCCAGTTTCTGACGAGCCTCGGTGCGCAGGCCGCGGGCGGTTGCGAAATCGAACTCCAGCGGGATTGGAGCGCCCTCCAGCTTCCGGCTGCGCTCCACGATTCGATCCTGCTGACGGATGTAGCCCGCGTACAGCGCCTCCATCTCCACCTGCCGGGCGGCCTCGCGGTCCACCGGCAGCTCGCCGGCGAGTTGCCGCAACGTATTTAGCTTCATCCGCGGGCGTTTCAGCAGGTCGGCGGCCGGGGTCGGCTCGGCGATCGGCGCGCTGTCGATGGCGCGCAGCGCGGCGGCGCTGGCGTCGTTGGGGCGGATGCGGGCCTGCTCCAGCCACTCGCCCGCCGCGTCGATGGCCGCCGCCTTCTGTTGCCAGCGCCGCACTCGCGAGTCGGACGCCAGGCCGATCCGCGCCGCGACCGGCGTCAGCCGCAGGTCGGCGTTGTCCTGCCGCAGCCGCAGGCGGTACTCGGCCCGCGAGGTGTGCAGCCGGTAGGGCTCGTCGATCTCTTTCGTGATCAGGTCGTCGATCATCACCCCCAGGTAGGCCTCGTCGCGGCCGAACGACACCGGCGCGTCGCCGCGCACGGCCAGCGCGGCGTTGATCCCGGCCAGCAGGCCCTGCCCAGCCGCCTCCTCGTAGCCGGTGGTGCCGTTGATCTGCCCGGCCAGGTACAGGCCTTGCGCGCGGCGTGTCTCCAGACTGCCGCGGAGCTGCTGCGAGGGGGCGAAGTCGTATTCAATCGCGTAGCCGGCCCGGATCATCTCCACGTTGGCCAGCGCCGGGATGCTGCGTAGCATCTCCATCTGCACGTCCTGGGGCAGGCTGGTGTTGGCGCCCTGCACGTAGACCTGGTTGGTGGTGAAGCCCTCCGGTTCCAGGAATAGCTGGTGGGCGGACTTGTCGGCGAAGCGCACGATCTTGTCTTCGATGGAAGGGCAGTAGCGCGGCCCGGTGCTCTCGATTGAGCCGTTGAAAAGCGGCGCGCGGTGCAGGTTGGCGCGGATCAGGTCGTG
>CAYYTN010000179.1:0-5468 GCA_964474495.1 uncultured Chloroflexota bacterium | reverse complement strand
GCGCCAGGGCCCGCCCCGGCGTAGCCGAAGCGGGCCCTGAGCTCTTGGACAGTATGTCCGGCGGTATCACCCTCCCCATTCGCGGAGGGAACCGTCTCTAGAGGCTGTTCACCTCCAGGAAGGATGCACCGGACATACTGTCTGTAGGTTCATACATTGGGCATCACCCCCTTTCATCACCGAAAAAGTACCACGGCGTCGCGAAGGGGGTCAAAGAATCCGGAGCCGGGCGTGCCGTCGGAGCGGGTTGGCTAGTCTTCGGCCAGCCCGACGTTGATCTGCATCTTGCCCAGCTCGGTCTTCAATGGCAGCGCCACGGTGGGCATGGTCAGCGACGAGATGTGGATGCCGCGGCCTTCGATGATGGTCGGCGGCGACAGGTCACAGGTGTAGCCGGCCTCTTCGAGCAAGATCGCCGCCTGGCCGGTGATCATGTTGCCCAGTTCGCCGATGGCGCTGCGGCCCAGGTCATCCAGCTCAGTGACCGGTTCGCCCATCACCGCGCCGAAGACGCCGACGGCCATATCGTGGGACATGGAGTAGAGCACAACCCCCTTGATCTTGCCGGTGACGCCGATCACTGCGGTCACGTCCTGCGGGTTCACCCCGTCGGTGGACATCTTCAGCGGCCCGTCGCGCTCGACACCGACGTTCGCTTCCTTGGAGAGCACCTCGTTGGCGGCGGTGATGAACGGGTTGAAAAGCTGTGCTTTCATCCGGGTACCTGACTCCATGGGGCGCTCAGCCCGCAGTCCGCATTGTCCCCGTGATTACCCTTGTGCTCGGGGATCAGTATGATTCGGTTGGATGGAATGATCTGCAACAGTTGGTACACCCGATCTCATGTGTTGGGCCGCCGCGTATCCGGCGGACGGCCCGACCGCCCCCGGGGGAGCGCTTGATCGACTGCGAGACATACGTCGTCTGGGACATCGAAACACTGCGTTTCAGCTGGGAAGTACCGGGCCGCTGGTCGAATCCGGCCGGCTTCGGGCTCGCCGTCGCCGTCAGCCAGGACCACCAGGGCGCCACCCGTACCTGGGTCGAGGCCGACGCGGTGGAACTGATCGAATACCTGTCCGGCTATGACTGCGTGGTCGGGTTCAATTCGCGGCGCTTCGACAACCAGGTGCTCGAAAAGTACGGCGATGCGTCGGCGCTGGATGATCTCACCGTGGACCTGCTGGAGGACATCTCGGCGGCGGCTGGCCGGCCCAATTGCGTCTCCCTGGGCAACCTGGCCGAGACCCTGCTGGGCGAGACCAAGCTCCTCGACGATCCCACCGATGCCGTGCGCATGTGGCGCGGCGGCAAGCCCGAGGATCGCGACTACGTCGTCCGCTACTGCCAGCGGGATGTGGAATTGACGCGGCGCGCCTTTGAGTTCGGCCGCCGGCACGGCTTCGTGATCATTCCGGTGCCCGACGCCGCCTGGAACGACCTGCCGCTGGTGGCCCGCGTGCCGGTCGACTGGGGCGAGGGCCCGGCCGGACCGCTCATCGCTCCCGAAGCGCTGGATCGCTAACGCCATGGACCAGACGCCCCGGCCGGTCGAGCCCGGGTTGAGCGCCGCCGCGGATTCCCCGGAGGCGCCGGCCGAGCCGCCCACCGTGGAAATGGCCGCCGCGCCGCCGCGCCGCCCGGCGCGGCGTTCGCGGCGCCGCTTCTCCGGGACCGGCCTCGCCCTCGCCGCCATCGCCCTGCTGGCGCTGGGCCTGCGGCTGTTCGGGCTCAACTGGGACGACGGCCACCACCTGCATCCCGACGAGCGCTTCCTGACGATCGTCGAGACTTCGATCCAATGGCCCGGCTCGGTCGCCGAGTACTTCGATCCCGCGCGGTCGCCGCTGAACCCCTACGGCCAGCCGGACATCTCGTTCTTCGTCTACGGGACCTTCCCGCTGTTCCTGGTCAAGGCGCTGGCCGAAATCACCGGCTACACCACCTACGACACCATCAACCTGGTCGGGCGGACCGTCTCGGCGGTGTTCGATGTCGGCACGGTGTTGATGCTGTTCCTGCTGGCACGGCGGCTGTTCGACCGGCGAGTGGCGCTGCTGGCGGCGTTGCTGGCGGCGATCAGCGTGCTCAGCATCCAGCTTTCCCACTTCTTCGCCGTGGACACGTTCTCGACCTTCTTCGTGACCGCGGCCCTGTATTTCACGCTGCGCGTGTACCGCGAGCAGCGCTGGTACCTGTTCGCCGGGCTCGGCCTGGTGATCGGGCTGGCGCTGGCCAGCAAGCTCAGCAGCGGGCTGATCCTGCCGCTGGTCGCGATCTATGTGGTGGCCAGCTACGTCCGCGACCGCGGTTCCGCCACCCGGCCGGCCTGGACGCTGCTGCTGGCGGGCCTGCTGGCGGCGGGGGTGGTGGCGGCGTTCACCTTCCGCGTCGCCCAGCCCTACGCCTTCGCCGGGTCCAACCCGTTCGACTTCCGGCTCGCCCGCGAATTCCTCGACGCCATCAACCAGCAGCGCCAGATCCAGGAGGGCACCTACGACTGGCCGCCCGGGATCCAGTGGGCCGGCACCACGCCCTACCTCTTCCCGCTGAAGAACATCGTCATGTGGGGACTCGGCCCGGCCCTGGGCGTGGTCGGGGTCGTGGGCCTGGCCTGGGCGTCCGGGCGGCTGTGGCTGCGGCGCGATTGGGCGCTTTTCCTGCCGGTGGTCTGGGTGCTGCTCAACTTCGCCTATTTCGGCGGGCTAGTGCTGAAGACCATGCGCTACTACCAGCCCATGTACCCGATGCTGGCGCTGCTGGCGGCCTGGCTGCTGTTCAAAGCCTGGGACGGCTGGGGGCACTCGGGCCGCGGCCGGGCGCTGCGGCTGGCGCTGTTCGCGGTCGTCATCGGTGGCACTGCCCTCTGGGCGCTGGCGTTTACCGGCATCTACTCGAGGCCGGTGAGCCGGCTGGCGGCCAGCGAGTGGATCCACAACACGCTCCCCGACGGGACCGCCGTCGCCACCGAGCACTGGGACGACGCCCTGCCCCTGGCGCTGCCCGGGTTTGGCGGAGCCGGGCGCTACGAGATGCTGCAACTACCGCTGTACGACGACGACACCCCGCAGAAACGCGAACGGGTACTCGACATCGTCACCCGCGCCGAATACATAATCCTCAGCAGCAACCGGCTCAGCGACAGCATTCCGCGCATGCCGCGACGCTTCCCGATGACCATCCGCTACTACGAAGCGCTGTTCTCCGGCGAGCTGGGGTTTGAAGAAGTCGCCGAGTTCACCAGCCGCCCGTCGCTGGCCGGGTTCGAGTTCGTGGACGACGCCGCCGAAGAAGCCTTCACCGTCTACGACCACCCGCGGGTGCGGATATTCAAGAAGACCCCCGGGTTCAACGCCGCCACCGCACGGGCGATCCTGTACGGCGTCGATATCAGCGGGGCCACCCGGTCGCTGCCGCGTGAGGCGGCCCCGCCGGACCTGCTGCTGAGCGCGGCCGACCGCGAAAACCTGCCCACCACCGGGGCGCTGCCGGAGCACCTGTTCGGCGACTCCACCTTCGCCGGATTCCCGGCCGCCGCCTGGTACGCGCTGGTGCTGCTGGCCGGGCTGGTCGCCTGGCCGCTGGTGGCCCTGGCGCTGGGACGGTTGCCCGACGGCGGCTACTTCGCCGCCCGCCCGCTGGGTCTCCTCTTGCTCGTCTACCCGGGCTGGCTGCTGGCCAGCCTGCGCTGGACGCCGTTCGGCCGCGGATCGCTGCTGGCCGGGCTGGTGGGGCTGGTGGTGCTCGGGGCGGCTGTGGGCTGGCTCACCCGGCGGCGGCTCTGGCGGACGATCCGGGGCGCCTGGCCGGCCCTGGCCATCGGCGAGACGGTGTTCCTGGGGGCCTTCCTGTTCCTGCTTTCCATCCGCATGGCCAATCCCGACCTCTGGCACACCACCTTCGGCGGCGAAAAGCCCATGGATTTCGCGCACCTGAACGCCATGCTGCGCACCGATTACTTCCCGCCCTACGATCCCTGGTGGGCCGGCGGCTATATCAACTATTACTACTTCGGCCAGCTCTTCACCGCCGGCCCGGCGCGGCTGCTGGGGATCCCCGCCGAGGTGGCCTACAACCTGGGCCTGCCGGCGATGTTCGCGCTGGTGGCGGGGACCGTCTATTCCTTCGGATTCAACCTCTGGCGCGGCGTGGGGCGGGGCTGGAAGGCGGCCGTCGGGGTGGGCCTGCTGGCGGTGGCGCTCACGCTGTTCCTGGGCAACCTGGACTCGCTGGTACAGCTATTCCAGATCGCCGGCCGGCGAGCCGGCGGTGATGCCACCGGGCTGGCGGCGCTGGCACAGGCGCCCGGCACGTTGCTGGGCGGCAGCTTCGCCGCCGATTTCGATTTCTGGCGCCCCACCCGGGTCCTCGAACAGACCGTCAACGAGTTCCCCTATTTCACGTTCCTGTACGGCGATCTGCATCCGCACCTGCTGGACCTGGCCTTCACACTGGTGACGCTCCTGGCGGTCGTGGCGCTGGTGCTCGCGCCGGGGGCCACGACGACGGACGGCCGGACCGCCGGCTGGCTCGGCGGCGGCCGGCTGGCGCCGCTGCTGCTCATCGCCGTGACCCTCGGAGTACACCGGGTGGTGAATCCCTGGGACTTCCCGACCTACCTGATCCTGGCGGCGCTGGGACTGATGTATTCGATCTGGCGCCGGAGCGGCCGGCTGAGCTGGTCGCTGCTGCTCGGGCCGGCGGTCGCCGCCGGGGCGTTGATGGTGGTGAGCCTGCTGCTGTTCGCGCCCTTCCACGACAACTTCGGGGTGTTCTTCAGCGGCACCGACCCCACCCCGGGCACCACCGCGCTGAATCGCTACCTGCTGCTCTTCGGGGTGTTCTTCCTGATCCTGTTCAGCTTCGCCGGTTTGAGTTTCGCGCCGCGGCGGGTGCGCGGCTGGTATTCGACGGCATTGCGAATCGGGCTGGTGAGCCCGGTGCGGCTGCTGCGCTACGTGACGCTGGCCGGAACGTTGGGCCGCTGGCGGCGGCTGCCGGCGCGCTGGGTGCTGGCCTTCCCGGCCGTGGCGCTGGTGGTGCTGGCCTTCGCCGCCGCCAGCGGCCAGGCCTGGTCCACCCCGGGCGCCCAGGGGCTGCTGATCGCCGCCGGCCTCGGCGCGCCGGTGCTGTGGCTGATCGGCGGCGGCCGGGTGCCGCCGGCGCCCTGGTTGGTGATCCTCCCGGCGGTGGTCCTCTTCTGTGCGCTGATTGGCGACCTTGATTGGTCCACCCGGGCGTTCCAGCCGGTGGCGATCGCGCTGGCGGTGGCGGCGGCGCTGAGGAATCGCGACGACCCGCTGCGCTTTGTGCCGATGGCGTTGCTGGCCGGGGCGCTGCTGCTGACGACCTTGCCCGAGTGGGTGACGCTGGAGGGCGACATCGGCCGCCTGAACACCGTCTTCAAGACCTACTTCCAGGCATGGGTGCTGCTGGGTCTGGCTGCGGCCTACATGATCTGGCGCATG
>CAYYTN010000178.1:0-5482 GCA_964474495.1 uncultured Chloroflexota bacterium | reverse complement strand
TTACCCTTCATCTTCTCCATGTTCACGAACCCGGCCGCGTCGCCGACCAGCAGCGCCCCGTCGGCGCACAGCGGCGGCACCGAGAAGTAGCCACCCTCCGGGATCGTCTTCGCGCCGGCGGCGATCACCTCGCCGCCTTCCAGCAGGCCGGCCACGAAGGGCTGCCGCTTGAAGGCCTCCAGTTCGAGCTGCGGGCTCACATCGCGGTAGCGCCAATCCAGGCCCAGGATCAACCCCACCGCCACGGTGTCCTCGCCCATCGAATAGATGAAGCCACCGCCGAACACATCGCGCTTCAGCGGGAAACCCAGCGTGTGGATCGCGCGATCCGAGCCGAACTCATTGTCCTTCGGCAGTTTGTGAATCTCTTTCACCCCGATCGAGTAGACCTGCGGCAGGTGCCCCGGCCCGAGCATCTCGGTGAGCTGACCCGACAGCACCCCGCGCGAGCCGTCGCTGATGATGGTGACTTTCGCCTCCAGGGTCTCGCCGGGCAGGTAGTTCGAGCGCTCTTCGCCGCCCGGCCCCAGGCCCAGGTCCACCAGCTTCACCCCCCGCACCGCCCCCTTCTCCAGCACCAGCCGTCCCGCCGCAAAGCCGTGGTGGATTTCAACCCCCTCGCGCTCCGCCAGCCGGCTCAGCCACTCCACCAGCTTCCCGCTCGAAATAGCCCGGTCGCCCTTGTGGCGCATCCGCGGCGGCACGGCGAAGGTTGGAATCCGCATCGTCCGCGACGCACCCAGGAAGTACATCTCGTCGCGCTCGATCCGCGGCGCCGAATTCACCGGGCAGGACGGGTCGTCCCGCCAGTCGCGCACCAGTTCGTCCAGGCAATCCGCCTCGAACACTGCCCCCGAAAGGTTGTGATAGCCCGCGTGCGGCGCCTTCTCCACCACCACCACCGACTCCCGCCTTCCGGCCGCGTTCAGCTTCTGTTGCAGCCGTATCGCCGCCGCCATTCCCGACGGCCCTCCTCCAACGATCAGGACATCAATCGTCTTCGCGTCGCCGTTCATCGCGCCACCACCTTCGCGCCGGCTTCCGCCAATTCCGCAATCAGCTCCGGCACCGCCGTTTCGAAATCGCCCACGATGCCCACATCGGCGTAGTTGAAGATCGGCGCCCGCGGATTCTTGTTGATCGCCACCACCGTCTCCGACTGCTGCATCCCGGATATATGTTGCACCGCGCCTGAGATCGCGACCGCCACATACAGCCGCGGCCGCACCGTCTGCCCGGTCTGGCCCACCTGGTGGTCGTGCCCGATCAGCCCGTCCTCCACGGCCATCCGTGAGGCGCCGATTTCGACCCGGCCGTCCAGGAACCCGCCCAGCGCCGCCGCCAGCGGTTCCACATGCTCCCGCACGTTGGCGGCTCCGCCGATGCCGCGCCCGAACGCCACGATGATGTCCGCGTCGGCGAAGGTCGAGCCGGCCTCCACCGGCTCCACCCGCACCAGGTCGGTCCGGAACTCGGCGTCGTCAATCTCCAACGGTTCGCGGTGCACCGTCCCGGGCCGTTCCCGGTCCGGTGCCGTCAGCACTCCGGGCCGCACCGTCGCCATCTGCACCTTTGAGTTCCGCGACACGATCGTCGCCATGATGTTGCCGCCCAGCGCCGGGCGGGTCTGCTTCAACACGCCCACCAGCGCCCGCTTGCCCTCGCCCTGGTCGCCGATGGCCAATTCGGTGCAGTCGGCCGTCAGGCCCGACTTCGTCCGGTACGCCACCCGCGGCGCCAACTCGCGGCCCAGCGGCGTCGCCCCGAACAGCATGATCTGCGGCTCGTGGCGCTCCACCATCTCGGCCACCGCTCGCGAATACGGGATCGGCCGGAACTGCTCCAGCAACTCGTGTTCGGCCACGTACACATGGTCGGCCCCGTGGGCGATCAAAGTCTCCGCCAGCGCTCCCACGCCGGACCCGGCCACCACCGCCCCGACCTCCTCGCCCAGCGCCGCCGCCAGTTCCCCGGCCTTGCCCAGCAATTCCAACGACACCGGCGCTATCTCATCCCCGATCGCCTCTACGTACACCCAAACCTGTCCTGAATAGGCCGCCTGTCGTCCGTCCAGCCGGAAGCCCTCTCGCTCCGTCTCCTCCTCCGCCGCCGCGCCGTCGCGGTAGGCCGCCGCGATCGCCGCCACCATGTCGCCGGTCGCGGCCGGATACTCGCACGACTTCGCCCGCGCCTCTTCTGGCGAGAAGATCCGCGATACCTGCGTCCGCGAGCCGCTCGCCCCGATCCGCTTTGGCTCCGCGTCGATATCCGCCGCCGACCACTGGTGAATCCGCTGCGCCCGCGCCGCCCGCGCCCGGTGAAACGAGCGGTACAGCGGCTCGGTGCAGGCGGTGATCGTCAGCAGCAGCGGGTAGCCCCGCGGCCGTACCATCTCGGTGCCGTGCGAGCCGATCCGCTCCACCACCAGGCCTTCGTCGTCAAACTCGAACCCCTGGCCGTAGGCGATGTGCTCGATGCCCAGTTCCTCGGCGATCTGCGGTGGAACCTGCGCCGTGTCGCCGTCCACCGACTGCATCCCGGCCATCACGATGTACTCGTCGCCTTCGACGATTTCGGCGGCGATCTTGCGAATCGCCTGCGCGAGCGAATACGAGGTCGCCACGGTGTCGGCCCCGGCGAATGCCCGGTCCGTCAGCAGCACACCCTCGTCGGCGTCGGTGGCCAGCGAATGCAGCAGCACCTCACGCGCCTGCGGCGGGCCCATCGAAAGCGCGATTACCCGCGAACCCTCGAAGTTGGCCTTCAGTGCGTGGGCAAACGTCAGCGCGTGCAGGTCGAGCGGGTTGAAGACGTTGTCCAGCACCCCACGCCGCAGCGTGCCCTTCTCCTTGCTCCACGCATCCGGGGGGATGTTCGCGACATCCGGAACCTGTTTCACTAACACGATAAAGTCCATCAGGACTCACCTTTCTCGCCGAATCTCGCCGATTCCTCGTAGCCCCGGCCTCAACGAAGCATCCCTCCACCACTTCGCCAGCCCGTCTCCGCACCGCCCGCGAACCTCACATTCCCGCTAACGCCCCCGCGCGCACCCCGGCCGCCTTACACTACCGTATCCTGCATGCAAACCCCGCCCCCCGGCCTCACCCGGCGCATCGCCGCCTGGTTCGGCGCCTTCGGCATCTTCAGCCTCAGCTTCGAGCCGGTCCGCGCCCTGCTGCCGGTCTACGTCGTCAGCGAGGTCGGCGGCGACGCCCAACTGGTCGCCGCACTCTTCGGCGTCACCGTGTTCTGGACCGCCGTCGGCTCGGTGCTCGGCGGGGTCGTCGCCGACGCCCTCGGCCACCGCCGCTCTTACCTCATCGGCCTCTCGGCGCGCACCTTCCTGGCGGCCGCCTTTCTCACCACATCCGCCCCGGCGCTCTTCGTCATCATGTCCATCTTTGGCATCGGCTGGGGCTGGAGCGACGCCGGTTTTCAGAGCTACGTCATCCAGTCGTTCCCCCGCGAGCGCACCGCCACCATCATCGGTTTCTGGTTCAGCTCCATGGGAGTCGCCGCGATCATCGGCAGCGCCATCGCCACCGCCCTCGTCGAAGGCCCCGGCTACGTCCCCCTCGGCATCCTTGGCCTGGCCACCGCCCTGGCCGGCTACGCCCTGATCGGGATCACCGTTCCGCGCCTGCCCGAGCAGGCCGCCGGCAACGGCTCCGGCAGAAGCCCGCTGCGCCTCGAACTCCCGCGCCTGGCCCGCGAACGCGGCGTCCTGGCCTTTCTGGGGCTCACCGGCGTGCCGACTATCCTCCACGGCGCCGCCTCAGTCGCCGTCCCGCTGCTGCTCTTCGCGATCTCCGGCAGCGAGGCCCTGGTCGCCGCCTACGCCCTGGTCAACGCCATAGTCTCGCTCTTTGCCCAACCGCTCCTCGGCCGCCTCGCCGACGCCCGCGGTCCCTGGGTTCCGGTCACCGTCGGGCCATCCTCGTCGTCGTGGCCGCGGTCGCCACCGCCTTCGCGTCCGGCGTCCTCGCCGTCGTCTTCATCGCCGGGATCGCCGGCCGCCTTGGGGTCGGCATCAAAGACCTGCTCACGCCCACCATCGCCCGCCAGGTCATCGCGCCGGCCATCCACGGGCGCGTCATCGGGCTCGGCAGCATGACCTGGAGCATCGGCTTCATGGCCGGGTCGCTGGCCGCCGGGCCGCTGGTCGACGAACATCCCGGGCTGCTCTTCTGGCTGGTCGCCGCCGCCACCGCCACCGCCATCCCCATCATTGGCCGGCTCCGCACCGGCGCCCGCGCCGCTGCTACGCTCTGACCCATGAAAACCGGCGTGCCCACCGGCGTTATCTTCGATCCCGAGAGCCTTGCCCGTTCCGGCGTGCGCGGCGACAACTGGTGCATAACCTGGGCCGCCGACGGCCACCAGTACGTGTCCATGGACGACGGCTCCGGCTGGCAAACGGAGCCGCAGAGCAACAACCGGGTCTGGCGCATCCGGGGCTCCCCCGACCCCACCGGGCCCGATCCTTTCACTCCCGAATTCCTGCCTGGCTATCCGCACTTTCCCTATCCCGGCGGCTGGCACGGCTACGGCCTCACGTCAGTGGACGGCGCCCTCTATCACTTCCTCACCCGCACCGTTGAAGACCGCTGGTCAGTCCCCTTTCTGGGCGCCCAACTCATCACCTCCAGCGACCTTGGCGCAAGCTGGCAACTCGCCGACGGACGCGAAGCCACCGCGGAATCGTTCTCCGACTCGCCGGACGCCAACTTCTTCTGGAAGGAAGATGAGGACTGGGCCTTCGCCCAGATCGCCTTCGTGCAGTGCGGCCGCGACAACGCCGCCGCCCGCGACGACTTCGTCTACCTGTACTCACCCAACGGCAAGAAGCCTCACGAGCTCAACCTCGCCCGCGTGCCGCGCGACCGCATCCGCGACCGCTCCGCCTACCGGTTCTTCATCCGCTACGGTCCCGACGGCGCACCGGTCTGGACCGACTCCGCCGACCTGCGCGGCCGCGGTCGGGTGCATCGCTTCCCGGAAGGCTGGGGACTGTACTCCTGGCACCCGAGCGTCGTCTACAACCCGCCGCTCGATCTCTTCATCACGGCCAACGGCGCCACCGAGCGCGCCGGGGACACCTGGATGCACGGCCGCACCGGTAGCCTGGGGTTCTGGTGGTCCCGCGACCCGTGGGGACCCTGGACCCGGTTCCACTACACCGCAGACTGGTACGCCGACGACCCCGGCAACCGCTGCTACCAGCCCAAGCTCTCGCCCAAATGGATCGGCCCCGACGGGACCGACCTGGTCTTGATCTTCTCCGACGCCATGTCCGACGAGCGGGGCAAATCGCACACCGTCAACTACCGCTGGAATCAGCAGCGCATCCGCCTCGTTCTCGGCTGATGCCGACCGTTGCGCGCAAGAAGCCTCATCGCTCTCGCCGCCCTGGGGATGCTCCTGGCCGCCTGCGCCGCGCCCCCCGACGCCGACGAGTCCTTCATCTTAATCTCATCCT
>CAYYTN010000177.1:0-5532 GCA_964474495.1 uncultured Chloroflexota bacterium | reverse complement strand
GTGCTGCCGGTGGCGGCGGCGCTGTTGCAGGACCCGGTGATGGCGCTGTGGATCGCGATCCCGCTGGTGGCGGCGCAGCAGATACTGGACAACGTAGTGGTGCCGAAGCTGATGGCGACGGCGATGGGGGTACACCCGGTGGTGGTGATCGCGTCGATCCTGGTGGGGACGACGGCGGCCGGGTTCTGGGGGGCGGTGTTCGGGGTGCCGTTCGGAGCGCTGGCGTACTTCGCGGCGACGGCGATTTACACGCGATTGGTACAGGCGGAGGCGGGGCGGAGCGGGGGGGAAACCGACCGGGCGGCGGCGGGCCATGGAGCGTAGGATAGGGCAGGATGGGCGCCGGACGGCGCGGACCAGAATCAGCCAAGAGGAGTCACCGGTAGCCTGAGAACTCTGCTGCGGCTGATGCGCTACCAGGCCGTCTACAAACGGCTGGTCTTCTTCTCGATTGTGTCGCTGGTGATCTATCTGGCCGTGGAGGGGGCGGCGCCGGCGGCCATCTCGGTGGCGATCAATGACGGGCTGGCGGGGGACGACGCGGGGGCGCTGGCGGTCTTCGCGCTGTTGGCGGCGGGGCTGTTCCTGGCAGGCGGACTGCTGAGCGCGCTCTTCAACTTCCTGTGGCAGTACCAGTCACGGCTGATCGGGCGAGACCTGCGCGATGACTTCTACGCGCACCTGCAACGACTGTCGCATTCGTTCTACGACCGGGCCGATTCGGGCGACCTGATTTCGCGGGGTATCTCGGATATCGAGGCGGCGCGGATGGCTTCGGGGATGGGGCTGTTCCGGCTGGGAGAAATCCTGGGGAAGTATGTGGTGGTGCTGGTGATTATGTTCGGCACGAGCACGCGACTGGCGCTGTGGACGCTGGCTTCGATGCCGCTGATGATCGCGACGACGATCTATTTCAGCCGCGAGTTGCGGCGGCGGTGGGTGCGGGTGCAGGCGCAAAGGTCGATCATGACGAGCACCCTGACGGAGGCGCTGACCGGGGCGCGGGTGGTGAAGGCGTTTGCCCAGGAGGAGGCCGAGACGGCGCGCTTTGAACGGACGGTCAGGGATCTCACCCAGTACTTTCTGGACACGATCAAGCAGTACTCGTTCTTCCTGCCGATCCTGGTCTTCCTGTCGTCGCTGGGCACGATCGCGCTGATCTGGGTGGGCTTTTCGATGGTGATCGACCAGGAGATCGAGGTCGGAACGGTGATCCAGTTCAACATCTACGTGGCGATGCTGTTCGGGCCGACGCGGGGATTGGGGGCGGTGGTGCAGCGATTGCAGAACGGGATCGCGGCGGCGGAACGGGTGTTCGAGATTCTGGATATCCGGCCGGATGTCGAGAGCCCGGCCGAGGCGGCGCCGCGGGAGCCGATGAAGGGGCACATTCGCTTCGAGGGAGTGGACTTCGGCTACGGCCACGGCGAGAAGGTGCTGCACGACATCGAGGTGGATATCAAGCCCGGCTCGACCGTGGGGATCATCGGCCCGACCGGTGCCGGCAAGACGACCCTGGTGGGGCTGATCGGCCGCTACTACGACCCGCGGGCCGGGCGGGTGACGATCGACGGGCGGGACGTGCGCGAGTACGACCTGGAGTGGCTGCGGCGGAACCTGGCGACGGTGCCGCAGGATCCGTACCTGTTCACCAACATGATGGATAAGAACATCGCCTACGCGCGGCCGGAGGCGGAGCGCGCGGAAATCGAGGCGGCGGCGGCCCAGGCGCAGGCGGGCCGGTTCATCGACGCGCTGCCGGAGGGCTACGACACCATCGTGGGCGAACGCGGGGTGGGGCTGTCGGGCGGCCAGCGGCAACGAGTGACGATTTCAAGAGCGCTGCTGATGGACGCGCCGATCTTGATCATGGACGACTCGACCTCGAGCGTGGATACGGAGACGGAACGGCTGATCCGCGACGCGATGCGGGAGTCGTTTGTGGGCCGGACGACGATTGTGGTGGGGCAGAGGGTGGGGAGCGTGATGGACGCCGACGAGATCCTGGTGATGGACGAGGGCCGGGTGGTGGAGCGGGGGGTGCACGCGGACCTGGTGGCGGCGGGGGGGCTGTACGCGGAGATTCTGCGCCTACAGTCGCCGGCGGCCGAGGGCGTGGAGGCAGCGGAGTGAAGATTCTCCTGGTTGCCGGCGACACTCTGAAATCGAAAGGCCGCGGGCGCTCGCCGGCCGCCGAGGGCGTTGGGGCGGAGAGTGGTGAGGGGGTCGGGGCTTGATCTACTACCGGCACGACATCGATCGCGCGCGGGCGCCGCTGAGCTGGGCGCTGTCGCGCCGGATGCTGGGCTACGTGGCGCGGCGGCGGATGAAGCTGGTGATGGGTGGGGCGCTGTCGCTGGTCGTGGCCGGGGCGACGCTGGCCCAGCCGATCCTGGTGATGGAGGCGATTCGGAGCGGACTGGGAACCGGGGATTTCGATCTGCTGGCGCGGCTGAGCGTGGCCTACCTGCTGGTGTCGCTGGTGGCCAACGCGGCGATGGGCCTGGAAATCTGGATGCTGTCGGCGGTGGGGCAGGGGGTCCTGTACGACCTGCGGACGGAGCTGTTTCAGAAGCTACAACGGCTGTCGCTGAACTACTACGACCGCACCAATAGCGGGTCGGTGATCTCGCGGTTCACCAGCGATGTGAACTCGCTCAACGACATCCTGACCGAGGGCCTTGTCAGCACTGTCACCGACCTGGTGCTGATCGTGGGCATCTTCGTGGCGATGTTCATGCAGAGCTGGCAACTGGGGGTGGTGACGGTGCTGGTGGTGCCGATTTTGCTGCCGGCGGCGGCAATCTTTCGTATCCACGCGGCGCGGTCGTATCGGCGGGTCCGGGCGCTGATGTCGGAGACGAACGCGAACCTGGCGGAGAGCATCATCGGGATGAAGACGACCCAGGCCTTCACCCGCGAGAAGGAGAACGCGCGGCTGTTCGCGACGGTGACCGACAAGACCCTGCAGGCGCACCGGCGCTCAAGGATGATCGGGGTCACGATCATCCCGGCGGTGGGCCTGCTGCTGGCGCTGGCGGTGGCGCTGGTGCTGTTTGTGGGCGGGCGACTGGTGGGCGTGGACGGGGCGACGCGGATTGAAGTGGTGGCGGTGGTGACGCTGTTCCTGCTGTATCTACAGCGGCTGTTCCAACCGGTGCAGGAACTGGGCGCGCGGTTCGATCTGCTGCAGGCGGCGATGGCGGCGGCGGAACGGATCTTCGGAATCCTGGATACGACGGTGGCGGTGACCGACGCCCCCGACGCCGGATCGCTGGCGCCGGTGGTGGGGCGGGTGCGGTTCGATGATGTGAAGTTCGAGTACCTGCCGGATCAGCCGGTGCTGCACGGTATTTCGTTTGACCTGGAGCCGGGCAAGACGATGGCGCTGGTGGGAGCCACCGGCGCCGGCAAGACCACGATCATCAGCCTGCTGTATCGGTTCTATGACGCGATCGGCGGCGCGGTGGAAGTGGACGGGACGGACGTGCGGACGGTGACCCAGAAGTCGCTGCGCGAGCAGATGGGCCTGGTGTTGCAGGATCCGTTCCTGTTCAAGGGGACGATCGCGGAGAACATCGCCTACGCCCGGCCGGAGGCGACTCGGGCACAGATCGAGGAAGCGGCGAAGGTGGTGCATCTGCACGACGCGGTGATGCGGATGGACTTCGGCTACGACACGGCGGTGGCGGAACGCGGCAGCCGGCTGTCGGTGGGGCAGCGGCAGCTGGTGTCGTTCGCCCGGGCGCTGCTGGCCGACCCGAAGATACTGGTGCTGGACGAAGCCACCAGCAGCGTGGACACGCAGACGGAGGCGCTGGTGCAGGACGCGCTGGCCCGCCTGATGGAGAACCGGACGTCAATCGTGATCGCCCACCGGCTGTCAACCGTCCGCAACGCGGACGAGATTCTGGTGCTCGAAATGGGGAACGTCATCGAACGCGGGACCCACGACTCCCTGGTGGGAGCGGGCGGGCACTACCAGCGATTGCACGAACTGGGCTTCTCGCTGTCGGATGAGGACCTGGGCGAGCGGCTGGCGGCGGGTAGTACCAGCTAGGGGCTGGTTCGGGGCGGGGGTTGGTCGGGCGAGAGGGAGGTCGGGCGGCACGGATGGTTCGAGCCCGGGACATAGAAGGGACGCTCCACCGACGCCGGTCGCCACTCAATTTGTCCCTGGTTTACCAGGTGGGTGCCCGCGGCCGACGCGAACGGCTTGAGGCCGTACCCGCCACCAGCCAAGCTCCCCTAAAAGAAGTGTTGGAACAAAAAATCTGACGATTATCGAACGCGGTCGAGCGTCCTGAATCGATTATCGCGCAGATCAGGGCGGCTGTGAAGTAGGAGCGGATACCGGAATGGCGTCAGTCCGGGGGGGCGGCCCCGGGCTCGTCGGGCAGCGGGATGAGGCTGAGGCCCAGCTCGGTGAGCTGTTCGGCGTCGACCGGGGAGGGGGCCTGCTGGGCCAGGTCACGGCCCTCCTGGGTCTTGGGGAAGGCGATGACTTCGCGGATGTTGGCGGTGTCGCGCAGCAGCATCAGCAGCCGGTCGATCCCGGTGGCGATGCCGCCGTGCGGCGGGACGCCGAAGTCGAAGGCGCGGAGCATGCCGCCGAAGTTGGCCTCGATGCCGGCCTCGTCGTAGCCGAGCAACCCCAGGACCTTGCGCTGGAGCTCGGAGTCGTGAATCCGAATGCTGCCGCCGCCGAGTTCGTGGCCGTTGCAGACCAGGTCGTACTGGCGCGAAAGCGCGGCGAGCGGGTCGCTGTCAAGCAGCGGTTCGTCGCCCGGGCGGACGCCGCAGAACGGGTTGTGCGAGAAGGTGAGGCGGTCTTCGTCGGGGACCTCTTCGAGCAGCGGGAAGTCGACGATCCAGGCGAAGGCCATGACCTCGGGATCGCGCAGGCCGAGGCGGTCGCCCATGTATTCGCGGAGGTTGCCGAGGGTCGCGTTGGCGACGGCGGCGGTGTCGGCGACGATGACCGCCAGGTCGCCTTCCTGGAGATCGAGCGCGCCGACGAGGTTGTTGAAACGGTCTTCGTCGAAGACGTTCAGCAGCGGGCTGCGGAAGCCGTCGGGGTTGCGGGCGATCGAGATGAGGCCCTTGGCGCCGAAGCGGCGGGCGAACTCGACCAGCTCGTCGACCTGCTTGCGCGAGTAGCCGGCGCAGCCGGGCAGGACCAGCGCCCGCACGACCCCGCCGGCCGCCAGGGTGGCGTCGAAGGCGCGGAAGCCGCCGCCGTCGACGACGGCGGCGACGTCGCTGAGCTGCATGTCGAAACGGAGGTCGGGGGCGTCGGTGCCGTAGCGGTCGAGGGCCTCGGCGTAGGTGAGCCGGGGAAACGGATCGGCCAGTAGACGCTTCTCGGACAGCTCGTCGACGATCTGGATGTGGAGCCGCTCGATGAGCGGGAGGATGTCTTCTTCGTCGATGAAGCTCATCTCGATGTCGAGCTGGGTGAACTCGGATGTGCGGTCGGCGCGGGGGTCTTCGTCACGAAAACAGCGGGCGATCTGGAAGTACCTGTCGAGC
>CAYYTN010000176.1:5277-5549 GCA_964474495.1 uncultured Chloroflexota bacterium | reverse complement strand
TGACTCCGGACCCGCCGCACGCGGGGGCCGGGGGCAACGTGGAGACGTCGCAACGGGTGGTGGACGCGGTGTGGGGCGCGCTGGCGGTGGCGCTGCCGGAGATTGTGCCGGCGGCCGGGCAGGGCACGATGAACAACCTGACGCTGGGCGGCTACGACCCGGAACGCGAGCGGCCGTTCGCCTACTACGAGACGATGGGCGGCGGCAGCGGCGGCGGGCCGACCCGCGTGGGCGCCTCCGGATCGCACGTGGCGATGAGCAACACCTGGAAC
>CAYYTN010000176.1:4451-5248 GCA_964474495.1 uncultured Chloroflexota bacterium | reverse complement strand
GAGGCGCTGGAGTTCGCGCTGCCGGTGCTGGTAGAGCGGTATGAAATCCGGCGGGACTCGGGCGGCGCCGGGTTGCATCGGGGCGGCGAGGGACTGCGGCGCGATCTACGACTTCTCTGCGCGGCGCGGGTGAACACGCTGGGCGAGCGCCGCGTTACCGGCCCCTACGGGCTGAACGGCGGCGAACCGGGCGGCGTCGGTAAGGACCGGCGGCGGCGCGGTGACGAGTGGCGCGATCTGCCGGGCAAGGGGCCGCTGGAGTTGGAGCCGGGCGATGTGATCTCGATCGGCTCGCCCGGCGGGGGCGGTTGGGGGAAGCCGCCGGCGGGTTGATTCGCGTCATTCGCGGTTCCGAGGGTGCGGAGGGCGTGCGGCTGGTGGAGATGGAAATCTCGCTACCTGAGGGTCTGCTGAAGGCGAGTGGCTGGCGCTCGCATGACACCGCCGAGATCGATTTCGCCGGGAGTTCGGCAACGGTGGCGGAGTGGGTAGGGCCTGAGCTGTGGGCGGCGCTGGTCGAGGCACTCCGGGCGGTGCCCTTCGGAAGCGGGCTGGCGACACTGCGGCTGCGGTTTGGGGTTGGTGAGTCTGTTGAGTCGGAGCCGGGCACGGGCGACCTCTCGCAACGGACCGGGTTCGTGGTGGAACCGCTGCCGGCCCTGCGCGCGGTTCCGGGCGAGCTACCGGCGATCCGGCCGCTGGCCGAAATCGACGAACGAGGGTTTGTGGACCTCTGCGAACGGATCTTCGGGGCGGAGTTGCTGGGGCACCCGGAATCAACCGGCATTGCGGCGCTG
>CAYYTN010000176.1:0-4370 GCA_964474495.1 uncultured Chloroflexota bacterium | reverse complement strand
GACGTATTCGGGGTCTTCTTTGTCGGCCCGGCGGGAACGGACCGGCTGAGTTTCGGCCTGGCCGGGATGCTGCCGGCGGCGCGGCGCACGCGCGCGGCGCTGGCGGCGGCGGCGGCGGTGGAACGGCGACTGCGCGAACTGGGCGCGACGTCGTTGCAATTCGAAATCGATGAGCGCAATCGTCGCTCGCTGGCGCTGGCGCGACGGCGCGGCGCGGTGCCCGAGTACCGGGTACTGGTTTGCCCGATGGACGCCGGCTAGAGCGGAATCTCGGCCAGCGGGGTGTAGACGGCGCCGGTGGGCAGCAGGGTGCTGGCCATGATGGAGACCTCGGAGACAGGAAAGGCGCCGACGTCGTAGCCGTCGAGTTCGACGGCGAGTTCCTGCAGGCGCCGGCGCTGCGCATTGGTGGCGTGGCGCGCCACCCGGGCCAGGGTCACATGGGGGCTGAAGGGCCGCTCTTCCAGGCGCAGGCCGAGCTGGCGCAACTCGGTCAAGATCAATTCCTGGAGCCGGTTGATGCGGCGGACTTCGCCCTCGACCCGTAGCCAGATGATGCGCGCGGAGCGGCCTTCCGGAAAGCTGCCGCCGGCGCCCAGATCCAGGTTGAACGGCCCGAAATCGGCGCAGGCGGCGCGCAGCCCGGATTCGATGACCTCGGGCATCGCCTCGTCCTGCTCGCCGAGGAAGGCCAGCGTTATGTGAAAGCTGCTGGCGTCGGGAAAGCGCACGGCATCGCCGAGTTCGCGCAGGCGGTCGCGGACGGTTTCCAGGCCCTGGATCACCGTGTCGGGCAGCTTGATGGCGATGAATATCCTCACGCCGCGGATTATAGGGAGAGCGCGGTCCGGCTACCCCGGCAGCAGCTCGGCGGCGATGCCGTCGGCCAGGAAGAGGCCGCTGTCGGTGAGGGTCAGGTGGTCGGCGGTCAGGTCGGCGTAGCCGGATGACTGGAGCGAAGCGCAGACGGTGGCCTTGTCCGCGGCCAGGTCGAAGCCGAAGGTGTCACGCAGATGCACCAGGTCCAGGCCGTCGGCGGTACGCAGCGCGGTGGCGATCAACTCGGTGATGAGATCCGCGTCGGTGAGGTCCTCCTGCCACTCGACCACCGACGAGCCGGAGCTCCGCGCCTCAAGGTAGGCCGCCGGCATCCGCAGGGTCGAGTAGCGCCGCCGGCCGACCACCGCGTGGGCGCCGCAACCGAATCCCAGATACTCGCTGCCCTGCCAGATGGCCAGGTTGTGCCGGGACTGATGGCCGGGCAGCGACCAGTTGGAGACCTCGTAGTGTTCGTAGCCGGCGGCGGCGAGTCGCGCGACGGCCAGGTCGTAGTAGCGGGCGAGGTCGTCGCCGGTCGGGGTGCCGCCCAGAGCCTCGGCCCGGCGGTCGGCGCCCGCGCCGTAGAGAGTCAAGGCGTAGGCCGAGATGTGGTCCGGTCGCAGCGCGATGGCCCGGGTGAGATCGGCTTCCCAGGCGGTCGGGTCCTGGTTGGGGAGGCCGTAGAGCAGGTCGATGGAGACGGAAGTGAGCCCGGCGGCGCGGGCCAGTTCTACGGCGTCGGCGGCGCGGTCGCCGTCGTGGAGGCGGTCGAGTTCGGCGAGACGGGCGTCGTTGAATGACTGGGCTCCGATGCTGATCCGGTTGGCGCCGCCTTCGACCAGCGCGCCCATCAGCCGTGGGGTGGCGTCGGTGGGATTGACCTCAACGGTGATCTCGGCGTACGGGCCCGGCGGGAACGCGGCGGTCAGCGCCTCCAGCAGCCGACGCAGGCGGGCGCCGCCGATGATGGAGGGAGTGCCGCCGCCGATGTATATGCTGTGGCTCGCGCGGGGACGCTCCAGGAAATCGGCGAAGGCGGCGATGTCGCCGGTCAGCGCCGCCAGGTACTGGCCGGTAAGGCGGCCGAGGCCGGTGACGACGTTGAAATCGCAGTACCAGCAGCGTTTGGCGCAAAATGGGACGTGTGCGTAGACCGGCGCCGGCGCGTCGGTACGAAATGGAACGGGTGATCCCAGGCGATGGTGATCGATTGCCATACCCATATCTTCTCACCTTCGGTGATCGAGCGGCGGGAAGAGCTCGCGCGGCGCGACGCGTGGTTCGGGAAGTTGTACGGCGAAGGCGGGCGGATGGCGACCCGCGACGATCTGCTGCGCTCGATGGATCGCGCCGGGATCGACCGATCGGTAGTGCTGGGTTTCGGCTGGAAGGACGCCGCCGATTGCACCCCCGGCAACGAGTACATCATGGAGAGCGCGCAGCGGTCGGATGGGCGGTTGCTGCCGTTCATCACCGTCGTCCCCGGCGCGGCTGAGACCGCGGGGGAGATCGCGCGCTGGGCCGGCGACGGACTGCGCGGGATCGGCGAACTGTACGCCGATAGCCAGGGGTTCAGCCTGGCAGCGCCGGACTCACTCCATGACGTGGTCGATGCGTGCGTGGCGCACGATCTGTTCCTGTGCGTCCATGTCACCGAGTCCGCCGGGCACGAGTACGCCGGCAAGGACGGCAACGGCCCGGTGCAGGTGGCGCGGTTCGTGGCCACGATGCCGGCGGATCTCAAGTTGCTGCTGCCGCACTGGGGCGGCGGGTTCGGCTTCTACGAGATGATGCCGGAGATCGCGGCCCGCACGGGGAACTGCCTGTACGACTGCGCGGCGTCGCACCTGCTGTACGACCAGCGGGTCTATGAAGTCATGAACCGGCTGGCGCCGGGGCGGGTGGTGTTTGGCAGCGACTTCCCGCTGACCACGCAAGCGCGGATGCTGCGGCGGGTCCGGGACGCGGGTCTGGCAGCGGACGACCTGGCGGCGCTGCTGGGCGGGAACGCGGCGCGGGCGGGATTGGGATGAGCGACGGCGGCTCGATTCGGCTGCTGCTGGCGTCGAACAACCGGCACAAGTTGGTGGAGTTCCGGCGGATCCTGGATGGGTCGCGGTTGGCGATTGTGGGGGCGGAGGAGGCCGGGATCGCGCTGGAGGTGGATGAGACCGGCGACACAATGGCGGAGAACGCGCGGCTCAAGGCGCTGGCGTTCGCCGCCGAGACCGAAATGGCGGTGATCGCCGACGATTCGGGCCTTGAGGTGGACGCGCTGGACGGCGCGCCGGGGGTCCGCTCGAGCCGCTTCGCCGGGTTGGACTCCGACGAAGCCCGCAACGAACGGCTGCTGGAGTTGCTCGGCGATGTGCCAGAGGAGCGCCGCGGCGCGCGGTTTCGCTGCGCGGTGGTGCTGGCGCGGGGCGCGGAGGTGCTCTTCACTACCGAGGCCACCTGCGCGGGAGTCATCGCGTCCGATCCCGGGGGACAGGCCGGGTTCGGGTACGATCCGATATTCGTCCCGGAGGGTCACACCGAGACGTTCGCCGCGCTCGGCGCGGCGGCCAAGGACCGGATCAGTCACCGGGCGCGGGCGCTGCTTTCGCTGCGGAAGTTCATCGAGGAGTCAGGGGAGTCGCTGTTTTGAAAGACCGCGTCCGCTGGGCGGTTAGTCTCGCCGGATTGCTCGTGCTGTTGCTCGGCGCGTGCGGCGGCGATTCGGCGGACGGCGACGCCCGGGCGATCGTCCAGGACGCGGCCGGGGCGATGGGCGAGATCACGACCGTGCATTTCGTGCTGGACCTGGAGGACTCAACCATCGAGATGATCCCGGGGCTGCAGGTGACGCGGGTGGAGGGCGATGTGGTGCGGCCGGACCGGATGCAGGCGCGGATGGAGGCGCTGGCTTTCGGAATGCTGCTGAGTGTCGATTTTCGGGCGATCGGCACGACCCAGTACGTGACCAACCCGGTGGCGCCGGATCAGTGGCAGACGCTGGCGTCGCCGGCGATCGCCGGGGCGCTGCTGGACCCGCGCGATGGAGTGACGGCGTTGCTGGCCGATCTGACCGATTCGCGGCTGGTCGGCAGCGAGACGCTGGACGGCCGCGCGGTCTGGCGTATCGCGGCGCGCGCCGACAACGCCCTGGTGGCCGATTTCCTGCAATCGGAACCGCTGCCCGGGATGACCGGGGTCGAAGTGTGGATCGGCGAGGCCGATTCGCTGGTCTACCGGGTGGTACTGACCGGGGCAACGGCGGTCGGCGATGCCGACGACGCCCGCCGCACGATTGAGTTCGCCGATTTCGAGGCGCCGGTTGAAATTGTCGCTCCCCTCTAGCGAAGCGCCGGCGCGGGGCGGGCGCGCCTTCCTCTACATTCTGACCGCCGGGGTCTTCTTCACAGCGCTGGATCAGACGGTGGTGGTGACGGCGATCCCGTCGATGGTGCCGGACCTGGGGATCGAGTTCCGCAATATCGACCGGGCGGCCTGGATCGTGAACGGGTTCTTGATCGGCTACGCGGTGGCGCTGCCGGTCGCGGGGCGCCTGG
>CAYYTN010000175.1:0-5565 GCA_964474495.1 uncultured Chloroflexota bacterium | reverse complement strand
CACCCCGCCCCTCGAGGCCCTCCCCGCCCGCGTGCATCTCATCGGCATCGGCGGCATGGCCCTCAGCGCCATCGCCGGCGTGTTGCTGGAACGCGGCTCGCAAGTTTCCGGCTCCGACATGGCCGCCTCCCCCTACACCGACCGTCTCCGCGCCGCCGGCGCCACCGTGCACATCGGCCACGATGCCGCCAATCTCCCCGCCGTCGACCTCGTCGTCTTCTCCGCCGCCGTGCCCAACGACAACCCCGAGATGATCCGCGCCCGCGAACTCGGCATCCCGATCCTGCGCCGCGCCGAGTTCATCGGCCGACTGCTCGATCAGCGCCTGGGCGTCGCCGTCGCCGGCACCCACGGCAAGACCACCACCACCGCCATGCTGGCCACCATACTCAAATACGCCGGCCGCGACCCCGGCTACCTCATCGGCGCGGCCGTCCCGGCGCTCGACGGCAACTCCGCCTGGGGCTCCGATCCCGAGTTCGTCATCGAAGCCGACGAATACGACAGCGCCTTCCTCGAATACCGCCCGCACATCGCCGTGATCAACCACCTCGAGCCCGATCACCTGGACTACTTCGGCAGCTTCGAGCGCGTCCTCGCCGAATTCCGCCGCTTCGCCGCCGCCGTGCATTCCGACGGGTTGCTCATCGCCCGCGCCGGCATCCCCGCCATCGACGACGTCGCCGCCGCCGCCCGCTGCGAGGTCCAGCGCTTCGGCCCCGGCGGCGACTGGCAGATATCCGAATTCGCCGAGGACACCTGGGGCAGTACCTTCACCATCACCAACCCCGACGGCCAACAACACCCGGCCCGGCTCGCACTACCCGGCAAGCACAACGCCCGCAACGCCCTCGCCGCCGTCGCCGCCGCCGTCGCCATCGGGCTCTCCGCCACCGAAGCCATCGCTGGTCTTGAGGCCTTCCGTGGCGCCGACCGCCGCTTCGAACTCCTCGCCGAGGCCCGCGGCATCCGCATCGTCACCGACTACGCCCACCATCCCACCGAACTCCGCGCCGCCCTCGCCGCCGCCGCCGGCACCGGCGCCGAGCGCGTCTGGGCCATCTTCCAACCGCACCTGCGCAGCCGCACCGAAGCCTTCTTCGACGACTTCGCCGCCGCCTTCGGCAACGCCGACCGCGTCACCATCACCGAGATATTCTCCCCACCCGGCCGCGAGACCGGCACCCTCTCCGGAGCCGACCTCGCCGCCGCTATCCCGGGCTCCGCCGATTTCACCGCCACCCTCGACGCCGGCTACGAACAGATCACCGCCGAAACCCGCCCCGGCGACCTCCTCATCCTCATCGGCGCCGGCGACATCAACCGCCTGGCCGAAAGGCTCGCCCAATGGCTGCGCTCATGACCCGCCCCACTCCCGCCTGGCCCGATCCGGCCGCCGTCCTGGCGGACCATCCCCTCGCGCCCCTCACCACCTTCGGCATCGGCGGCCCCGCCGACTATTTCGCCACCGCCGAGTCCACTTCTGCGCTCATCGCCCTCCTCGACGCTGCCCACGCCGCCGAAATCACCATCACCATCCTCGGCGAAGGTTCCAACGTCCTCATCGGCGACGCCGGCGTCCGCGGCCTTGTAATCCACAATCGCAGCGCCGCCATCCAGGGAATCTCCCCCAACCAGGTCCGCGCCGGTTCCGGGCTGCTCATGGGCCGCCTCGCCGCCTGGAGCGTCGACCAGGGCCTCGCCGGCCTCGAATTCGGCGTCGGCATCCCCGGCTCACTGGGCGGCTCCGTCTTTGGCAATGCCGGCTGCTTCGGCGTCGAGATCAAAGACGTCCTCATCGAAGCCGCTATCTGGCACTACGGCGCGCGGGCCACCCTCACCAACGCCGATCTCGACTTCGCCTACCGCCGCAGCCGGCTCGGGGCCCTCCCGGACAGTCCGGTGGTCCTGGAGGCCGTGCTCGAAGGCATCCCCGACCAGCCCGAAGCCATCCGCGCCCGCATGACCGACCTCTCCTGCCAGCGCCGCGCCACCCAGCCCGCCGCGCCCAGCGCCGGCTCCGTCTTCCGTAATCCCCCTGACGACCACGCCGGCCGCCTCATCGACGCCGCCGGACTCAAGGGCGCCCGCTCCGGCGCCGCGCAGATATCCGACCAGCACGCCAACTTCATCATCAACCGGGGCGGCGCCACCGCCGCCGATGTCGCCACGCTCATCCGGCGCGCCCGCGCCGCCGTCGCCGCCCAGTTCAACATCCAGCTCGAAAACGAAATCCGTTTCATCGGAGAAGGATTCGGAGCCTCCCCATGATCGAATTCGTCGACCGCCATTCCAGCAAATGGATCTCCCTCGTCCTCGCCCTCGGCGCCGGCGCGGCCCTCATCTGGTTCCTCTCCTCGCCGCTCTTCACCATCCGTTCCATCTCGCTCATCCGCGACTACGGCTCGCCGCCGCCGCTCGTCGACGAACTCGAGCTCGCCGGCCGGCTTTCGTGGACCGTCGGCGAGAGCATCTTCCGGCTGCGCACCGTCGATCTTTCCGCCGAACTCGAAGACGAGCCCTCCGTCCGTTCCGCCGCCGTCGAAACCCGTCTCGACGGCTCGCTCATCATCCGCGTCACTCACCGCCGCCCCGTCGCCAACTGGCAGGTCGGCGAGCAGACCTTCCTCGTCGACGAAACCGCCACCCTGCTGGCCGCCGGCTCCGATCCCGACCTCGCCCTCACCGTCCACGACCTCGAGACCCGCGAGCCCGCCATCGGCGACATCGTCAATCTCACCGCCCTCGACCAGAACCTGCCGCTGCTCGCCCTTGAGCCGCTCCACATCACCCACTCCGGCCCCGCCGGCATCACCGTCACCACCGTCGATGGCGTCGAGATCCTCTTCGGCCCGCCCGAGGGCCTCGAAGCCAAGCTCATCGCCCTCAACGCCGTCCTCGAGGACGCCGCCCGCCAGGGAATCGCCATCCGGAGCATCGACCTGCGGCCCGTCGACCGGCCCACCTACAAGGCGTTCGACGCCGCCGAAACCGCGCTACTCCCATGAAAAACTCAAGCACCCACACCGGCCACCGGCACAAGGAGGGAAACCGTGCCTAGGAGGAACCTGATAGTCGGCCTCGACGTCGGCACCACCAAGACCGCCATCGTCATCGGCGAGCTATACCGCGAGTCCCAGGTCCACATCCTGGGCCTCGGCACCGCCGAATCCCGCGGTCTCAACAAAGGTCAAGTTGTCGATATCGGCCTTACGAGCCAGGCCATCGACCAGGCCGCGTTTCGGGGGGAGCGCGCCGCCGGGGTCAAGTTCGACCGAGTCTGCGTCGGCATCGCCGGTGGCCACCTGCACTCGCAGAGCCACTCCGCCTCGCTGCGGCTGCGCCCCAACGAAGTCTCCATCGCCCCCCACCACATCGACCGCGTCATCCAGACCACCGCCAACGTCGCCCTGCCGCCCGACCGCGAAATCGTCGCCGTCATCCCCAAGACCTTCTCCGTCGACGACATGCGCGGGGTCGCCAACCCCCGCGGTCTGGCCGGACGCCGTCTCGGCGTCGAGACCCACGTCGTCAGCGGCATGATCAACGCCATGGACAACCTGGAGGCTTCCCTGAAGGGCGCTCGCGTCGGCATCGAACTCAGCATCCTGCAGCCCCTCGCCTCCGCCCAGGCCGCGCTCACCGCCGAGCAGCGCCGCGACGGCGTCGTCCTCGTCGACATCGGCGGCGGCACCACGGACGTCGCCGTCTTCATGGACGACAACTGCTGGAACATCTCGGTCCTCGCGATCGGCGGCAACCAGGTCACCGCCGACATCTCCCGCGGCCTCCGCCTACCCATGTCCGTCGCCGAAGACCTCAAGCTCCGCCACGGCCGCGTCGACGACGCCGCCCGCGAAGACGACTCCCTCATCGACGTCCCCGGATTCGATCGCGGCGCTCCCATCGCCGTCCGTCGCTCCGATCTCACCATGGTCATCGAAGCCCGCATGGCCGAGATCCTCGAACAGGTCCGCCAGGCCATCCGCGCCAGCGGCTACTTCGATCTCCTCCCCGCCGGCGTCGTCCTCACCGGCGGCGGTTCCCAGCTCCAGGGCCTGGTCCAGCTCGCCGGCCACGTCCTCGAATTGCCGGTCACCCTTGGTCGCCCGCCGGCCCTCTGGGGGCTCGACGAAGAGGTTCGCCAGCCCGAGTTCTGCACCGGCATCGGCCTTATCATGGCCGGACTCGAAGCCCGCGCCGGCACCAGCTGGCTCGCCCCCAACCCCACCGGCCTGCAGGCCGTCCTCAGCGGCGCTCAGGATTGGTTCCGCGGCCTCCTCGCCCCCAAGCCCGGCTGGGAGACCGACTCCTAGTATTGTGAAAATCTCGTTTTGAACTATTATGTAAACCGTCGTTGCGCCACCATCGTCGGTTGCGTCACGATTGGACCCCGCCGGACCTTGCATGGGCTCCCTTCTTGGGAACCGAGCCGGCGGCCCGCCGGGACGAAAGGATCGGACACGCGATGACAGAGGAAACTCGCGGCGGCAGCCGGGTCACCCGGGTGTCTTCCTCCACGCCGCCTCCCGCCGATCCGGCCCCCGCCCGCGGCGGACCCGGCGGTGGCATGGACGCCCTCGCCCAGATCAAAGTCATCGGCGTCGGTGGCGGCGGCAGCAACGCCGTCGACCGCATGATCCGCTCCAACATCGCCGGCCTCGAGTTCATCACCGTCAACACCGACGCCCAGGCCCTCATGCGCTCCTTGGCGCCCACCCGCATCCGCATGGGCGACAAGGCCACCAAGGGGCTCGGCTCCGGCGGGGATCCCAACCTCGGTGAAAAAGCCGCCGAAGAAAGCGCCGACGACATCGCCGACGCCCTCCGCGGCGCCGACATGGTCTTCCTGGCCACCGGCCTCGGCGGCGGCACCGGTACCGGCGGCGCCCCGATCATCGCCGACATCGCTGCCGACATCGGCGCGCTCACCGTCGCCGTCGTCACCCGGCCCTTCGAGTTCGAAGGCGCCAACCGCGCCAGCATCGCCGAAGACGGCATCGAAGAGCTGACCTCCCGCGTCGACACCGTCATCACCATCCCCAACGACAAGATCCTCGAGATCGCCGACCAGAAGATGCCGATCACCGACGCCTTCCGCCTCGCCGACGACGTCCTCCGCCAGGCCATCCAGGGCATCTCCGACCTCATCACCCAGCCCGGCCTCATCAACCTCGACTTCAACGACGTCCGCGCCATCATGACCAACGCCGGTAGCGCCCTGATGGCCCTCGGCCAGGCCTCCGGCGAGGACCGCGCCGTCAAGGCCATCCACGAAGCCCTGCACAGCCCGCTGCTCGACATCTCCATCGACGGCGCCAGCGGCGTCCTCCTCAACTTCACCGGCGGACTCGACCTCACCCTCTTCGAAGTCAACGAAGCCGCCACAATCGTCTCCGAAGCCGCCGACCCCAACGCCAACATCATCTTCGGCGCAGTCATCGACGAGACGATGGAATCCGAAATCAAGGTCACCGTCATCGCCACCGGGTTCCATTCCGCCCGCAGCCTGGCCATCCCCGGCCGGCGCGGCGGCGCCTTCCGCGGCACCATCGGCCAGCTCGG
>CAYYTN010000174.1:1450-5610 GCA_964474495.1 uncultured Chloroflexota bacterium | reverse complement strand
CTCTGATCGCAGCCGCGACACCCACGCGGTGTCGTATGCCGTGGATGACATCCACCCCCCCCGGCCAGCCGGGCAATCAGCCGGTGGGCATCGGCCAACAGATCGTTTCGCCGCACCTCCCGCCCGTGTGTCCCTGATCCGTCGTTCGACGATCCTCTTGCCGATATTGGCGTAAACGACTCAGCCATATTCGGGCGCCATGGGTTGTGGCCTCCCCTACGGAAAGAACTCCGGGCTGGCCGTCTGATCCTGTGCAGTACTCTAGCATCTGGTCCTGACCGTCCGGCGCCGGCCGGTGCCGCCCGACCCGCAACCACCGGCCGGGCCGAAGTTGCCGGTCCCGGGGAGGAGCACCGTTCCCCATGCCCGAAGAGCGCATCCTGGTCGTCGACGACGAGTCGGCCATCGTCGAAGTCTGCTCGGAAGTCCTGCAACTGGCTGGCTACCGCATCCAGGGTGCAACCTCCGCCAGCGACGCTCTCGGCATCCTCCAGAACGGTCACTGGGACGTTCTGCTGACCGACATCGTCATGCCCGAAATGACCGGGCTGGAATTGCTCGACGCCGCCACCGCCCGCAACCCCGGCCTCATTGGCATCGTCATGACCGGTCACGGCAGCCTCGATACGGCAATCGAGTCGCTCCGCCTCGGAGCCCAGGGTTTCGTGCTCAAGCCCTTCTCCCCCGACGAAATCCGGTCCACTGTCGCTCAGGCGCTCGAACGCCGTCGCCTCGAACGCGAGAACGCCCGCCTGCGCGCCCTGTTGCCGCTCTTTCGCGCCGGCCGCGCTCTCACCGAGCAGTCATCCCTCGCTGCCGTCCAGGATCTCTTCGTGGAGATGATGGCCCGTGACCTCGATTCGAGCTCCGCTTGGTTGTACTTGCAGGGGCTCGAAGGCCCGGACTGGTCACTCGCTGCCCACAACGGTGATCAGGCCGACAGCGAGCCCCCTTCCGCTTCAGTCTTTCGCGAGATCCTGGAGAATCTGGAGCCGGTCGTCGTCGAGGCTTCCGATCCGCGCCGGGCGGCCCTGCTCGATCCGCCTCTCCCCGCGGACGCCCACCTTCTCCTGGTCCCCCTCATCTCCCTGCGCCACGAGCCGATCGGCGGAGTCCTCCTCCTGCGCCTCGCCGATCAGGCCCCATTCGCCGACGGCGAAATCGAACAGGCCGCCATCCAGGCCGGCCAGGCAGCCTCCGCCATCCAGAACGCCTGGCTGTATCGAGAACTTGAGGACTCTTACGTCAGCCTCGTCGTCTCCCTGGCCAACGCCCTGGAGGCTCGCGATCCCGGCACCGGCGCCCACTGCCAGAATCTCGCCAGCTACGCCGTTGGACTCGGCCTCCGACTCGGGTTGGAATCCACCGCCGTCGATGAGCTGCGCATGGGCGCCCTGCTCCACGACGTCGGCAAGATCGGCGTCCCCGACAGCATCCTCCTTAAGCCTGCGCCCCTGACCGATCAGGAATTTGACCTCATCAGGCAGCATCCCGACATCGGCGCCAACATAATCGCCGGGATCCGCCGTCTGGAACCGGTCAGCCGGATCGTCCGCGCCCATCACGAGCGCGTCGACGGCAACGGCTATCCCGCCGGGCTGGCCGGCGACCAGATACCCTTCAACGCCCGCGTCATCGCCGTCGTCGATACCTTCATCGCCCTCACCGAGGACCGCCCCTACCGCTCCGCCCTCAGCTCCGCCGAGGCCTTCGAAATCCTCCGTCAGGATCGCGGCATCCGCTACGACACCGCCATCGTCGACACCTTCATCGCCTACGTCAGCGAAGGCGGCGGCACCCTGCTCGATCGCTAGCCACGCCTTCCACAGCCACTCCACCCTTCTTGTATTTCATCTCGCCGCAGTACCGAGCCGGGTAGCCGAACGGCAGCGGCGACGGACGCGCCGCAAATAGCCCGGGCAGACGCTTTTCCACATGGCAACCTGCAGTCGCGCCACATAGGGGACGATTTCGTAGGGAGAATCGCGAGAACTGGATCAACTTCAACACCAAATCGCGGCATTGGAGTTGCGTTCTCGTCTCCGGGTAGTTGTCCGCTCAATCGTCGGGTCAGCGGGCTACCGCACGTCCGCCCGCACACGCTTCGACGTACCTGCGCATCGACCCATCTTCACGCCAGGACTCACCCGAAGGTCACGTCCGCGATACTCGGACATGCATCGGTCAACATGACCCTGGACACCTGCAGCCACCCCATCCCCGACACGCAGCCCGATGCTGTCGAGGAACTTGACCGAAGATTGGCGATCGACCGGTAGCCTCGCCCGCCTGTTGACAGCGGGCGGATGATAGCCAGGCGCCAAATGCGGTCGGTCCATTGAAGCCGGGCGGCGGAATCATTCTGCAACCAATCCGCAATCCCCGGAGCGGATTTCCAACTCTGGCCCGAGCGTCCCCAACCGGGGCCGAAGAACCTGGCCCGACCCGCGCCTCAGGCGATCTCGACGATTGGCTGCGCCAGGATCCAGAGGCTGGCGACGGTGTACGCCACCATCAGGACGAGCATCGGGTACTGGCTGCGCAGCGCCGTGCGGTGGTCGGGGAAGGTTCGCAAGGCGATCACGTGGGCCAGGTAGACGGCCAGGATGTGCCCGAGGACGATCGCGGTGACCGCGGTTATCCAGGCGAACCGGGCGTTGATGATGGCGATGTTGATGTCGTAGTCGAAGGTCCCGAAGAGGTCCCAGCCGCGGCCGAACGGATCGGACGCGAGCGGGATGATGAGCTGGCCCTGGATGAGCAGGAAGGAGAGGAAGTGGGCCAGGTGGTAGGCCAGCGCGATGGGGATCAACGAATAGACGAAGGCGCGGGCGAGCCCGGCCGCGGAGACGGGGACGCCCGCCGAAAGGCGCATGAGCCAGGCCACGGACAGGAAGATGGCGATGAAGAGGATCGGGAAGACGATGATGCCGAGAGTGGCGACGCCGGTGTGCGTGGGAAGCATGTCGGCCAGCAGGGTGCGGATTTCGCCCCACGTGGGAGTGGCGGTGAAGCCGTCGAAGGTGACCGTGGACAGGAAGAGGACGACGAACGCCAGCGCGGAGGTGGAGATGGTTTCGTGGCGCAGGAGGCCGACGGCAAGCGGGCGCAGGTTGAGCTCGCGGTTCTCCGGAGCGGCGTGGCGAAAGCAGTCGATACAGCCGATGCAGTCGCCGTCGTGGTCGCGGCAGTCGAGTTCGCATTCGCCGCAGACGGCCGTGTCGGTGACGCGAATCTCGGTTGGCGCGAACCGGGCCAGGAACCCGAAAGCAATGCTGAAGGCCTCGCCGTGGCGGAGCCAGGTCTCGGGTCCGAAGAGGATCATGCCGGTCCAGGTGATGAGTGAGTAGATGATGGCGAAGTAGGCGATGTTGGCCGGAAGGGCGGAACCCGGGAAGACGATCTCGACCCAGGCGAACGCCAGGAACAGGAAGAACCCGGGCCAGTGGCCGAGCCCGGGCGGGTAGGGGAGATCGAGGGTGAGCCGGCCCTCGGGATCAACGGCGCGGTAAAGCGCGGCGGCCCAGTTGAAGAGGATGCGCCAGGGGTTGATGAGCAGCCACAGATTGCCGATCAAGGCGGAGACGTAGGCCAGGCCGACCCACCAGATAATCCAGACGGCCGTGGGGGCCAGGTTGAGGCCGGGGGCCGGATCGCCGACCAGCCCGGCGACGATGACGAGCAGGAAGAAGGCCACGGCCACGACCTGGATGGGGATGGTGAGCGTGGGGTGGACCAGCGCCCGACCGGCCCTCCAGCGCAGCAGGTTGAGCCGGGGGTAGCTGTGCGTGCGGCCGGCGCGGCGGAGGAAGAAACCGATGACGACAAAGGACAGAACAACGGCGGCGCCGGCCCCGGTGATGTAGAGCCAGAGCGGCACGGGCAGGTCGTAGCGTTCGCCGAAGCCATGGGCGAGCGCCGGGCTGGCGGTGAGAGCGAGGAATAGGAGTGCGGCCGGCAGAGCCAGCAGGCGGCGGGGCCCGGCTAGCACGAGGGACCGGGGCGGCCGGCGAGGCGGGACGGTGAGACGGACGAGTTCAATCTGACTCCCATCGTGATCGCCTACCTCCTCGCCACTGTCGTAGTGATCCGCCGCTTCGTCAAGCTCTTCGCTGGCAGAAGGGACGGTGAGCAGGATACCGCCGGTGGCGGCGGCCGTT
>CAYYTN010000174.1:0-1440 GCA_964474495.1 uncultured Chloroflexota bacterium | reverse complement strand
CCGCGAGCCACGCGGCGGGGCCGCTCAAGCGAGATCCCGGGGCGTCACCTACGAAATCACCTTGCGAGCTACTGATGCTACCGTTTGGCACACACCTCGGCGCCGGGCCGCGAACTCCGGAACCGGGCGCGAGCGTTCGATTCGCCCGGGGAGTAGCAGAGTTGGCGGGATTGAGGCCCGGCCGCCGGAAAGCCCGACGGGAGGGCTGATGCAAACCGGGCTCGCCACGTTCCGCCGCGCCGGCTTCCACTACCTCCGCCGGGGCCTTGCCGTCCTGCGCTGGTCGCCCTGGCTCTACGTCGCCGTCCTCGCCGCGTTCGCCGCTCCCGCCGCCCTTGCCGCCGTTCTCACCGTCTCCGACCTGCCCGGTGGGTTCGGCCGCACCGCGTTGCTCTGGTCGCTCAACGCCGTCTCCGCCACCGTCGCCCCGCCGGTGGTCATGCTCATGGTCGCCGCCGGCCACCGCCGCGAGCCGTCCCGTTTTCTGCCCGCCATCGCCGCCGGCCTCCGCTGGCTGCCCCGCTACCTCTGGACGAATCTCCACACCACCGTGATCTTCTGGGTACCCGTCTCGGCCGCTATCTGGCTCCTCAATTGGCAACAGCGCACCTTCCCCCTGGACGGTGCCGCCGGCACGGCCGCCACCGTTCTCGGGGTCCTGGCCATCGTCGCCCTCGGCCTCTACCTCCACACCCGCACCCTCCTCGCCCCATTCCTCGCCGTCCACGGCAACCTCCCCGGCACCCTCGCCGCGATTGAATCCTGGCGACTCAGCGGACGGCAATTCGCGCGCGTCTTCGGCGCGTTCATCGTCCCCTCCGCCCCGGTCGCCGTGCCGCTCGGCCTGCTCATCCTCGCCGCCTGGCTCGTCCTCGGCGACACCCCCGAACGCCGCGACGCCCTCCTCGCCATGTGGCCATCGCTCACCTGGGTCTTCATAAAGTTCATCCGCCCGGTTCTGATCGCGGCCGTCTATTGCCTCCACCGCGATCTCTGGGACGACGCCGTCGACGGCCCGCGGGCCCACGCCGCCCGGCCCCTCCCCTGGCTCCTCTACCGCGCCCTCCGCCGCCGCACCGACTGGACCCTCTAGCCAACTCCTGGCCGGACCCGTGTATCAGCCCGTCGCCGCGCCGTCCGGCTGGCCACCCGCTCCAGCCCGCGACTCGCCCCGGGTCTACTCCTCGATCGTGAAGATCTCGTACACAATCGCCTGGCCGCCCGGCAGGCCGCCCTCGGCTCCCATCGTGTATTCGGCCGTCAGCACCCCGTTCACCCAGGTACCCTCCAGCGTCACCGCAATGTCGGAATACCCGGCCGCTACCCCGCTCCCGGTGATCACGAAACTGCCGTCATCCGCAATGTCCCCGGACACATTCACCCACGGCGCCTCGCCCTCCACCGAAATGCTCCCGTCATACACGTCCAGGTCGAACAGAT
>CAYYTN010000173.1:0-5618 GCA_964474495.1 uncultured Chloroflexota bacterium | reverse complement strand
CCCCCAGATTCGGAGCATCGCAATGCGCAAACTGCTGGCCATCCTGGCCACCGGGATCCTCGGAATGACTCTCTTCGCCACCGTCGCCTCCGCCGCCACCGTCGACCTCCAGGGCCGTATCCACGCCCAGGGATCGGGCCTGGCCCATTTCAGCGGCGGCGGCTTCCTCGAAGGCCGGCTCGCCGCCGGCGTAATCGTCGTCAAGGGCGATCCCGCCCGCGTCGACGTGGAAGGCTACGGCCGCAAGTACCGCATCGACGACGGCTTCGTCTACGAAAGCGCCCGCGGCAAGATCCGCATCGTTGGCCGGGACCTTGACATAACTCTGGCCGGCGCCGGCGCTGACTCGCACGCCGCCGGCAACTGGGACGTCATCCTCCACGGCCACGGTCGCTACACCACTTCCGAAGGCGAACGCGGCGCCTGGAGCGGTCAGCCGTTGCACATCGACGGCGACGTCGACGACGGCGTTACCGAGGGGCTCGAGGAATAGCCCTCCGGGCACCGTTTCCCGATCTCCGCCCGCCGGGTGCCCTGTACCATAAATCCGCATCCGACCCTGAAACGAGGACCGCGTTGGCGACCATCCTGGTAGTAGACGACGAAGCCAGCATCGTCGAATTGGCCCGCCTCTACCTTGAGCGCGACGGCTTCAAAGTGCTCGGCGCCGCCGACGGCAAGGCCGCGCTCGAGGCCTTCGCCATGCACGAGCCCGACCTCCTGGTCGTCGACGTTATGATGCCGCGCCTCGACGGATTCGGCCTCGTCCGGGAATTGCGCAAGCAGAGCCAGGTCCCCGTCATCATGCTCACCGCCCGTTCCGAGGACGTGGACAAGATCGTCGGACTTGAGATGGGTGCCGACGACTACGTCACCAAGCCGTTCAATCCCCGCGAGCTGCTCGCCCGGGTCAAGGCCGTCCTGCGCCGTTTCGAGAGCGGCGCGAAACCTACCCGCCGAATCGTCTGCGGCAACCTGCTCGTCGATCTCGACAAGCGCGAAGTCACCGTCGGCGACCAAAGGGTCCGGCTGCGTACCCGCGAATTCGAATTGCTCGCCGCCCTCGCCCAGAACGCCGAGATCGTCCTCTCCCGCGACCAGTTGCTCGAAAACGTCTGGGGCTACGAATACGCCGGCGAGACCCGCACCGTCGACGTCCACGTCAACCACCTGCGCGACAAACTCAGCGACTGCGACGCCGAAATCGAGACCGTCTGGGGAGTGGGCTACAAGCTTGTCCCGCCGCGCTGACCCCCGCGCCCTCGCGAACATGCCCCTATGAGCCTGCGCTCGGGGCTGATCCTGGCCTTCGCTGGGATGATCGTCTTCAGCATGGTCATCGCCGGTCTGGCGCTCATGTTCCTGCTGCGCGGCTACCAGGACAGCCTCACCGAAAACCGCATGCGCGACCTCAGTCGCCCGCTCTTCTTCCGCATCGCCAATGCCGGCCGCGACTCTCCGCGCGGCCTTTCCCCCGCCCGCGTCGCCGAGGCCCTCTTCCTGCAGGCCGGCGATCTGGCCGTGGTCGGGATGGTCGTTGACGACGACGGCAACGTGCGCCTTGACACCTCGCCGGAGCAGAGCTTCATCGGGCATCGGCTGAGTCTGGAATCGCCGGCGTCCGGCCCGGGAAACCCGGAGGGCGTAGTCTCCGGCATCTTCCGCGGGCCTGACGGCAACCGCTATGTCTACGCCTCTTCCCGGCTGACCTTCCGCGCCGACGGCGAATCGCGGGTCCTGAACCTTGTCCTGGCTACCCCCAGCGTCGACATCACCCGGGGACTCGGCAACCTCGTGCGGGTCCTGGCCGCCGCCGGTGCCGTCGCCCTGGCCGGCGCGGTCCTGCTGGCCCTGGTCATCGCCCGCCGCCTGACCCGGCCCCTGCAACGCCTTGAGGCCTCCACCCGCGACGTCGCCGCCGGCAACTACGACCGTCAGGCGCCGGTGGAGGGCGCCCGCGAGATCCAATCCCTGGCCCGCAGTTTCAACGGCATGACCCGCCGCGTCCGCAACGCCCGCCAGCGGCAGCGCAACTTCCTGGCCAACGTCTCCCACGAACTCCGCACCCCGCTCACCTCATCCAGGGCTTCTCCCAGGCCATCCTCGAAGGTGCCGTCACCGACCGCGAAGGCTACCGGCGCGCCGCCGGCATCATCAACGAGGGCTCCCGCCGCCTCATCCGCCTGGTCGAGCAACTCCTCGACCTGGACCGCATCGAGTCCCGCGCCACCGAGCTGGTCCTTGAAGACGTCGACCTGGCCGATCTCGCCAACCGCGTCGCCGCCATCTTCGAGGTCCGCGCCGAGGAGGCCGGGGTTGAGATCGTTCGCCGGCTCGGCCCGATCCCGAGCGTCCTCGGCGATCCCGACCGCCTCGAGCAGGTCCTGACCAACGTGGTCGACAACGCCATCCGCCATTCGCCGGCCGGCGGCAAGGTGACCATCGGCCTGGCGGCGGAGGGTGCCGACAAGGTCGTGGTGACCGTCGATGACGAGGGCCAGGGAATCCCGTTGCAGGACGCCGAAAAGGTCTTCGAGCGCTTCCAGACCGAGCCCGACGGCTCCGGCGCCGGACTCGGCCTGGCCATCGCGCGCGAGATCGTGCGCATTCACGGCGGCGACCTGCGGGCTGAGAACCGCGAGGGCGGCGGCGCGCGGCTGCGCATGACCCTCGGCGTTACCTCCGCCGCCCCCGACGAAACCACCGACCCGGACTAGCTCGCCTCACACGCCCCGCTCGCCACGACCCGTTTACGTACTTCTTACAAACCCCGCCTCACCCGTTTACCGGCGCCGCCCACAATCGGATCAATCGCCGCCGGCCACCCCGGCCAGGCCATCCGATTGGAGCGCGCCTTGATCGCCCCGGAACGTAAACGCATCGCCCATCTCCTGCGCCGTACCGGCTTCGGCGCGAATCCCGAAGAACTGGATCGCTACGAAGCCATGGGCTTCGACGCCGCCGTGAACGCCCTGCTCGATTACGAACCCTGGCCCGACCCCTACCCGGTCGATCCCGCCATCGAAGCCGCCTTCCAGGACGATCCCCGCGAAGGCCAGCAGTTGGCCCGCGAGGCCCTGCGCGAGCTGCCCGGCTGGTGGATCGCCCGCATGCTCACCACTCCGAATCCGCTGGAAGAGAAGATGACCCTCTTCTGGCACGGCCATTTCACCTCCCAGGCCCGCAAAGTCCAGGACGGCCGCCTGATGATCGCCCAGAACCGCATGCTGCGCCGCAACGCTCTGGGCAGCTTCGAGCGCCTGGCGCTGGACGCCTCTCGGGACGCCGCCATGCTCATCTACCTGGACGGCAGCCGCAGCAACGCCGCCGCTCCCAACGAAAACTACGCCCGCGAGCTCATGGAACTCTTCACCATGGGCATCGGCAACTACTCCGAGGACGACGTCAAGGAGTCCGCCCGCGCCCTCACCGGCTGGAAGATCCAGCGCGATTCCGGAACCGTGCTCTACCTGCCGGGGCGGCATGACGACGGGACCAAGACCTACCTCGGCCAGACCGGCGCCTTCCAGCTTGAGGACATCGTCCGCATCGCCGTCGCCCATCCGGCCACCGGCCCGCGCCTCGCCGCGAAGCTGATCCGCTTCTTCCTGCGCCCTGACCCGCCGGCCGATCTCGTCCAGCGCCTCGCCGCCGTTTACTACGCTCGTAGCTACAGCATCCGCGACGTGCTTGAGCACCTCCTGCGCTCGCCCGAGTTCAGCTCCGAAGCGGCCTACCGCGCCAATATCAAGAGCCCGGTCGAGTTGCTCGTCGGCGGACTCCGCACCCTCGGTGTCACTCAGGCCGGACCCCAAATCGGCCGTCTGCTGGTCCCGCTGGGGCAGGCGCTCTTCAGCCCGCCCAGCGTCAAGGGTTGGGACGGAGACCGCGCCTGGATCGGCGCCGCGAGCCTGCTGACCCGCTTCAACGTCGCCGCCCTCGCCACTTCCGGCGGACGCAACTCCGCGCCCGCGCCACTCGACTCCGACATCGCTTCGGCCTCGGGCCTCGACCCCGAAGCCGCCGCCGCCGGGGTAATCGACCGCCTCCTCGACGGCGACGTCTCCGCCGGCGTCCGCGCCGCCCTCATCGAGTACGCCGGCACCATGCAGGACCAACCCCAGACCCTTCTGCGCGGGCTGCTCCGCCTCGCCATGACCACCCCCGAATACCAGCTCAACTAGCAAAGGAATCCCGCCATGCAGATACCCCGCCGCCGGCTCTTGAAATGGGGCGCCGCCCTGGTCGCAACCGGCCCCACCGTCCCCGGTTTCGTCAACCGCACGGCCTACGCCGCCACCGCCCGGGACGAGGCCGTCCTGGTCCTGATCCAGCTAATCGGCGGTAATGATGGCCTCGCCACCGTCGTGCCGCACTCGGACCCGGCCTACCCCGACCTGCGCCCGGGCATCGCCGAACCGCTCGATTCTCTCCTGCCCATCAGCGACGCCCACGCCTTGCATCCCGCCATGGGTTCGCTCGCCGGGCTCTGGGACGAAGGCGCCCTCGCCATCGTCCAGGGCGTCGGCTACCCCAATCCCAACCGGTCCCACTTCCGTTCCGTCGAGATCTGGGACACCGCCGCTCCCGATCGCATCGCCGGCCCCGGCTGGCTCGGCCGCTACCTCGACCACGTCGACCCGGGCTCGTCGCTCTACGCCATCAACCTCGACGACGCCTCCGCCGCCGTATCGCGTCGCACGCTCCAGCCGGTCCCCACCATCCCCAACCTGGACAGCTTCTCCCTGCACGCCCCCGAGCCCCCCCTCGATGCCGCCGCGCAACTGGCCGCCATCGAGCGGATCTACGCCGAATCTGGCCCCTTCGCGCCCCAGGAAGAGTTCCTCCGCGGCGTCGCCACCACCGCCATGCAGGCCGCCTCCGACCTCCAATCCATGGGCGCGTCGTTCGAGTCCGTTGCCGAGTACCCGGCCGGGCCCTTCGGCGACTCCTTGCGGCTGGTCGCTCAGTTGATCGCCGGCGGCTCCGGCACCCGCGTCTTCACCGCTGCCCTTGGCGGATTCGACACCCACTCCAGCCAGCAACCGGCCCACGCCCGCCTGCTCGAGACCCTCTCCGGCGGTATCACCGCCCTCATGAACGACCTCCGCGACCACGGCGTCGCCGAAAACGTCCTCATCGCGACCTACTCCGAGTTCGGTCGCCGGCCCCGCCAGAACGGCAGCGGCGGCACCGATCACGGCACCGCCGCCCCCCTCTTCGTCGTCGGCGAAGCCGTCCGCGGCGGCCTGTACGGCGCCGCCCCCTCCCTGCCCGCCCTGGACGCCGAGGGCGACCTGAGATTCACCACCGACTTCCGTTCCGTCTACGCCACGTTGCTCGACCGCTGGCTGCAGACCCCGTCCGGCCTGGTTCTCGAAGGCGCCTTCCCGGCCCTGGACTTACTCCCTTGAAACCGGTCGCAATCCCCGAATACCTCGTCGCCGCCCGCCGTCGGCCCCCTGCCAATGGTTGCCGGCTTAACTTTGCAGGCGTAAAACCCCGTGCAAAGATGTATCCATGGACACCACCTGGGATGACGTAGCCTTCCTGCGAGAATTCCGGGCGCTGATCGACGAGTACCTCGTCCTCGGCTACGCCCCCACCGACCGCAATCC
>CAYYTN010000172.1:0-5629 GCA_964474495.1 uncultured Chloroflexota bacterium | reverse complement strand
ATCGCACTTTGTCTCGGGGGAATCGCCGGATGCGCCACCCAATATCCCTCTCATGACATTGCGCCGGGGGGCCGCGGCATGAAATCGCTTGAAGAACGGCTCGCCGCGGCCTGGGAGCGCTCCCGGGAGGGGATCCAGCAGCGGGCCGCCGTGATTGCGCGCGCGGCGGCCGCCGGTGGCGATCTTGCTGGCGAGCTGCGGGAGATGGCGGCCGGCGAGGCCCACCGCCTCGCCGGCTCGTTGGGCACGTTCGGATTGCCGGCCGGCTCGGAGGTGGCGCGGCGGCTGGAAACGATCCTGCAGAATCCGCCGGACCCAGTGGCTGACGACGAGCTTTCCGAACTGAGCCGGCGGCTGCGGGCGCTGATCGAGGCCGGGCCCGGCGCGGTGGTTGAAGCCGAGACTCGCGAGCGCCCGGCGCTGCTGGTCCTGCTGGGCGACGCCGACCTGCGCGGCGCGGTGGCCGACGGCGCGCCAACCCTGACAGTCCGGCGGCGCTGGATTGGCTCGGATCGCGACGGCCGGCGATGGCGGTGGTGGACCTGGACCTCCCGGAGGGCAAGGCCGGCCCGGAGGACGTCATCGACACCATCACCGCCCGCTCTCCGGAATCGCCGATCCTGGTCCTCAGCGAGTCCGCGGAGATCGAGGATCGGGTCCGCCTGGCGCACTCGGGCAACTGCGCGTTCCTGCAGAAGCCGGCTCAGCCCAGCGAAATCCTGGATGCGGTCGGCGATCTCTTCGCCCGCGAACCCGACGGGCAGGAAATCGTGCTGGCGGTGGACGACGACCCGCTGATCCTGGAGGCGCTGGGACAGTATCTCGACGGCCGTTTTCGGCTGGTGCCGGTGCAGGATCCGCTCGAGTTCTGGGAGGTACTGGACGAGGTGGCGCCGACGGTCGTGATGCTGGACGTGGACATGCCCGGAGTCAGCGGCATCGAACTATGTCGGGTCATCCGCTCCGACCAGCGCTGGCGGGGGCTGCCGATCCTGTTCTTGACCGCTCACCGCGACGCCAAAACCATCCAGGAAATGTTCGAGGCCGGGGCCGACGACTACGTGAACAAGCCGATCATCGGCGCCGAGTTGTTGACCCGGCTGGCGAACCGCGTCGAGCGCGCCCAGCTGTACCGGCGGCTGGCCGAGACCGACGGCCTCACCGGGGCCTCGATGCGCCGGCAGAGCGTGCGGGTGCTGGGTCGCTATATCCGCCTGGCGCGCCGCCAGAACCGACCGCTCTCAGTGGCGATCCTCGATGTGGACCACTTCAAATCGGTGAACGACCGCTTCGGCCACAACGTCGGCGATCGCGTCCTGAGTCGCGTCGGCGGGTTGCTGGTGGACACCTTCCGGGTGGAGGACCTGGTGGCGCGGTGGGGCGGCGAGGAGTTCCTGGTGGGCATGTACGGCACCGCCCGCGAGGACGCGGCCACCCGGGTCCGCGCGATCCTGAAGGAAGTGCGCGGGATCGTGTTCCAAGACGATACCGGCGGGGAATTCTCGATCACGATCAGTGGCGGGGTCGCCGAATTATGGGACGAAAGCGCCACCCTGGACGACCTGATCCGCAGCGCCGACGACGCCCTCTACATGGCCAAGGACACCGGGCGGGACCGGGTGATCGTGGCCGGCGATGAACACGCCGGGTCCGGCGAGGCCCGGTAGGGCCGCTTCTGCGCTAACCTCTCGGCGAGCCAGTCCGAGCCCACCGGGGAGCGAAGCCCGCCGATGCCGCGACCGCGCGCCACTTGACCATGTTGCCGCCGGTGCTGCGGCACCGCAATTTCGCGCTCTTCTTCTCCAGCCTGTTCGTTTCGAATACGGGAATCTGGATGGCGCAGACCGCCTACGGCTGGCTGGTTTACGACCTCACCGGCTCGGCGACGCTGGTGGGGGTGTCGTTTGGGGCGTTCGGCATCCCGATGCTGGTGCTGCCCTACTTCGGCGGGATTCTGGCCGACCGGGTCGACCGCCGCCGGTTGATGGCCATGATGCAGATTGGTGCCGCCGGCATCGCGCTGATCGTCACCGCGCTGGTGGCCAGCGGCAACATCGTGGTCTGGCACCTGGTGACGGCCAGCTTCCTGCAGGCGGTGCTGAACTCGTTCGATCAGCCGGCCCGCCAGGCGCTGCTGCCCGACCTGGTGCCGAAGGAAGACCTGCGCCCGGCGATCGCGCTGAATTCGGTGGTCTTCTCCGGGCCGGCCTTCATCGGACCGGGGATCGTCGGCCTGATGATCGGCACCCTCGGCTGGCCGCTGGCGACGGCCTTTTTGGTGAACGCGCTTTCGTTCTTCGTGGTCGTGGTCGGGCTGCTCATGATGAAGCTGCCGCCGTTCCTGCCGGAGGCGGAGGCCGGCCGGCGCGATTCCTTCTTTGCCGGGTTGCGCTTCGCCGCCGGGCATCCGGTGATCATGCCGGCGCTGCTGCTGGCCGCGGTCACCAGTCTGCTGGGGCGTTCCTACCAATCCCTGCTGCCGGTGATCGCCGAGGACGTGCTCGACGTCGGCATCCAGGGGCTGGGGCTGATGGCCTCGGCGGCGGGGCTGGGCGCGATCGCTGGGGCGCTGGTGGTGAGTTCAGGCCGGCGCCTGCCGCGCGACGGACGCCTGGCGATGTTTTCGGCGGTCGGGCTGGGTCTTCTGCAAATCGCGTTCGCGTACTCGGCGAACTACGCGATCTCGCTGCTGCTGCTATTCCTGCTCGGTCTGCTGATCACCTTCATGACCACCGGGATCCGGGCGATCCTGCAGACGCTGACTCCGCGCGAGATGATGGGCCGGGTGATGAGCCTGAACACCATGGCGATCATCGGCCTGGGCCCGGTGGGTGGCTTCATCCTGGGACCGCTGGCCGAGGCCACCGATGTCAGCCTGGCGCTGGCGACGACGGCCGCGGCGATGCTGCTGGGCGTGGCCGCGCTGGCGCTTTGGAAAAAGGCGCTGCGCGAGGCCTAGTCGTTCGCCGGGCGGCCCGTCGCGACGCCTGGTGCCGCCTAGTCGTTGGCCGGACGGCCCGCCTCGTCCTTCTCCCAGGGCACCACGTCGCCGGTCTCCAGGAACCAGCGCAGCAGCCGGTCGTGCAACTCGGCCTGGATTGCCGCGTGCTCCGGCCGGTCGACCAGGTTCACCATTTCACCCGGGTCGTTTTGCATGTCGTATAGCTCATCGGTGTCGTCCAGGCGGCTGATGTATTTCCAATCGAGCGTCCGCACCATCGCCGATTTGCAGACGGCGCTCGGATCGTCGGTCTGGGTGCGCCCCTTCGGGTAGTACACGTAGTCCGGATCGGCGTCCTCATCGACCAGCTCCAGGCTCTGGCGCTCCTGGGGCCCGTGGCCGCCCTCGGCGAAGACCGCGTCGCGATGCTCGGTCGTCTCGCCGCGGACGAGCGGCAGGAGGCTCTTGCCGAACTGATCGTGGGCGATGTCGATGCCGGCCAGGTCCAGGATGGTCGGGGTCAGGTCGATGGTCTCGGTCAGGGCGTCGGTGATCGGCTGGGGATCGGCCCCGGGAATGCGAATCGCCAGCGGCACCCGCGCCAGGCAGTCCTCCAGGCCGCTGGGCCACTTTTCAGTCAGGCCGTAGTCGCCTACGTAGTCGCCGTGATCGGAGAAGAAGAAGGTGGCGGTGCTGTCCCAGAAGTCGTTGTCCTTCAGTGCGTCAACCACTTCGCCGAACTGATCGTCGATTCGGGAGACCATGCCGTAGTAGGTGGCCACAACCTCGCGCAACTCTTCCGGGGTGAACTTGTCGAGGTCTCGCGAATGGTGGATTGCTGGATAGTACTTCGGTTTGCCGGCGTGCTCGGCCGGGCTCGGCGTCGGGACGGACTCGCGGTCGTACATCGAGAAGTAGGGCTCTTCGACCCAGTAAGGCGGGTGGGGGAAGAAGAGCGGCAGGTCGGCTCCGGCGGATTCGAGTTCAAGAACTCCAGCGCGCCATCGACCCACTGGCGGTCCCAGTCGTTGGAGTTATCGGCCGGGCGCTCGCCGTAGTACATGGTGCGGAACCACTTGTCGTTCGGGTCGATGGGATTGTTGTTGATCCCGCGCTCGCGGTCGTAGTCGATGGTGCCACGGAAGCTGATGCTCGATTCCACGCTGGCGTCGGCCAGCAGGTGGTTCTTGCCCCACATCTCGACGTGGTAGCCGGCCTCCTTCAGGTAGCGGAACACATTGGGCTCGTCGGGCTGCAGGAGATACCAGAGCGTGCGGTGGCCGCGGACGTGGGGATACCAGCCGGTGAACATGCAGACCCGTGAAGGGCTGCAAACGGTGTGGTTGACATAAAAATGATTGAATCCGGTGCCCTCAGCCGCCAGGCGGTCGATGTTGGGCGTCTGGATCACATCGTTGCCGGTGTAGCCGACGCAGTCCCAGCGCTGCTCGTCGGGCATGAAGATGACCATGTTGGGCGGCTTGGTGGGCAATTCGGGCCTCCTTCGGCGGGCGTCGCAACGCGGATGAACGGCCGGCCGCGTGGGTCGGATTCTAGGTGATCGGTCGGGGCGATGTTCGGCGGAGTCCGGGCGGGCGGTCTGCTACCGTGATTTCGCGCTGAGCCCGACGCGGAGGGACGCCCGCATGTACGACCTGATCGTTGGCAACGGACGGGTGCTGGACCCGGCGACCGGCCGGGACGGGCCGCAGGATATCGGCATCACCGGCGGGCGCATCGCCGCGGTCAGCGACAGCATCGCGCCGGCCGAAGGGGACGCCTTCCTGGACGCCACCGGGCTGACGGTCACCCCGGGGCTGATCGACGTGCACGTCCACGCCTACCCGGGCGTCAGCCACTACGGGGTCGATCCCGACGCCGACATCCTGGCCAGCGGTGTCACCACGGCGCTGGACGCCGGCTCGGCCGGCGCGGCGACCTTCGCCGGGCTGCGCCGTTACCTGATCGATGTTTCGGACCTACGCCTGTTCGCGCTCCTGAATATCTCCGCCATGGGCATGCTCGACGAGTCGGTCGGCGAGCTGGAGGACATCCGCTGGGCCGATCCGGCGCGGGCGATCGCCATCTGCGAACAGAACCGCGACGTGATCCTGGGCATCAAGATCCGCCTGACCCGGAACCTGGCCGGCGAGAACGCCGGGCCGGCGCTGCGCAACGCCCGCGAAGCCGCCGACGCGGTCGGATTGCCGGTGATGGTGCACCCGCAGGCGGCGGCGATCTCGCTGGAGGAGATCCTGGGTGAACTCAAGGCCGGCGACCTGGTCACGCATTGCTTCCACGGCATGGACGGCGGGGTGCTGGACGGTGCCGGCAACGTGCACCGCTGCGTTCGTGAAGCCGTGGATCGCGGGGTCACCTTCGATGTCGGCCACGGCAAGGGCAGCTTCGATTTCGAGGTGGCCGAGCGCGCCCTGGCCCAGGGGTTGATCCCGGACACCATCAGCAGCGACCTGCACGTCCACAATATCAACGGCCCGGTCCACGATCTGGCCACGACGCTGAGCAAGTTCCTGCTGCTCGGCTATGAGCCCGAGGAGGCGCTGCGCCGGTGCACCGTCACTCCGGCGGCGGTGCTGGGGATGGCCGGCGAAATCGGCACCCTGGCGGTCGGCGCCCACGCCGATCTGACGCTGTTTGAGATCGCCGAGGGCGGGCATCAATTCGAGG
>CAYYTN010000171.1:1218-5644 GCA_964474495.1 uncultured Chloroflexota bacterium | reverse complement strand
CCATCGACTCGACATCGATAGCCGCCATCCAGTTGTCCGTCTGGGAAGCGATATAGAAGATCTTGTTGTCGGCTCGCAGGAAGCCGTCGTGCAGGATCCGCCCGACGTTCTCAACCTTCACGATCGGGAACTCCGGATCGGAATAGTCGATCCGCCATACCTGGCCCGCTTCCTTGAGCGCGATCAGGAAATACGGACCCACCAGGTCCGGCGACACGTCGCTGGTGATGGCGACTCGCGAGACCACCTGGTTCCCGTCCGGATCGACGCCGCTGGTCTCGATGACCTTCAGCGGCTCCAGCGTCTGGGCGTCCAGGATCACCGCCGAGTTCGGGATGTAGTTGCCGGCAATGATGTACTTGCCGTCGTCGGAGATCGCCAGGCCGCGCGAATCGTGGCCCACCCGGACCTTGCGAACCGCTTCACCGGTGTACAGGTCGATCTTGAATATCCAGCCGTCGCGACCCAGGTTGTGCGCCCAGCGATTGCTCGTCGGGTCGAACACGTAGCCGTGCGCCCGGTAGCTGGCATCAATCCGCGCCACCATTGTGTGCGTATCGCCGTCCAGCAGCGCGATGCTGCGGTTTTCTCGCTCGGTCACCAACAACAGGTTGTCGATGTTGGCGTCCAGTTGCGGCTCGTCCACCAGGTCCTCATCCGCCACCATCACCGTCAGCGATGCTGTGATCTCGTCGATGTCCCATTTCACCGTCGCCGCGTCGGGCTCACTGCGCATGAATGCAACCAGCCCCCACGTCTCCTCGACGCTCAAACCAAGCGACGACCACGCCGGCATCATCGTACCCAGGCTCCCCTCCCTGATCACGCCGTAGTAGTACTCGTCGTCCTCGAGCAGCCGTCCCGGCAGCAGCGCCGGGCCGATACCCCCCTCGCGCTTCGTCCCGTGGCAGCCGCCGCAGGTGTCGGTGAAGTACTGGCTTATCGACTTCCCGCCGTAGTAGTCCGGGGCCACCGCCGCCGCCACCGGCACCACGATCACGCCGTGGATGTTGTTGTGAATCGTGCACACGTAGCGCAGCGCCCCCGGCGTGTGCGGCTGCCATTCAAACGAATCGCCCGGGGCGAGATTCTGATTGAATTCCCCGGAAAGCGACCGCAGATTGTGGGTGACGACGTCGTCGTTGCTCCAGGTGATTCTCGCTCCCACGGAAGCGAAGATCGTTTTCTGCGTCAATTCAAGGTCCACCAGCGAGTTCTCCGCGTGCGAAACCGCCGCTATCGGTTGGCCAAAGAAGTCCTCGATCGCCACTGCGGTTTCGACCGGATCGGTGGCCGGCGCCTCGGTCGAATCAACTGCCGCCGGCGGCTCCGTCGCTCTGGCCACCGCCGGTGGCGCCTTCGCCGGCTCGGCTGGCGCCGCTGGTTCTTCCCGGGCTCCACCGCTGTCGCAGGCCGCAACCACGAGGGCCATCATCAACATCGTCAGTATTGCGACAACCACTGGCGCCATTCGGCTCCAGCGCGATGCCACACCCGCAAATAGATTCATCTGGCCTCCATCAACCATTGAAAGCTCCACCTAGAGTAACGAGACCGTATCGCGGCCGCGCCCGCCTGTATGTTCCCGGAAGTACCCGCAGGATGTCCCCCTGAAGGTGTACCCCCCTCACTCGCTCCATTATCCGGGTTATTCCTCTCGTTGGTACCGCTGACCTCCGTGGTTTTCACCTATTGCTTTCAGTAGTTCCGCCTGGTCCACCTGCACCGGTCAGCGCCCATCGGCGGTGGCATCGAAGGGTTCCCTCGTTGGCCGTACCACAATCCGCCCCGCCTCGCGGCCATCGCAATCCCTGTTCGGCGGAGAGAGCCCGGCGGTGCTTCGCTATACTCCACCTCCGTCCGCAGTGCTAGATTCGACCAGCAACGGGCCATTCAATCAGCCGGCCCCGTCCCTGGCGAAGCGCCGAAATCGCGGCAACCGCCGCGCAACCAGTCGAAAGGCCGCCGTTTGACCTTCATCGAAGACATCTCCGCGCGCGAAATCCTCGACTCCCGCGGGAACCCGACCGTCGAAGTCGACGTGCTCCTCGAAAGCGGCGGTCACGGCCGCGCCGGCGTCCCCTCCGGCGCCTCCACCGGCAGCCGCGAAGCCATCGAACTCCGCGACGGCGACAAGGCCCGCTACGGCGGCAAAGGCGTCCGCGACGCCGTCCAAAACGTCAACGGCATCATCGGCCCCGCCCTCGAGGGCATGGACGCCACCGACCAGGCCGCCGTCGACTCCCAGCTCCTCGCCATGGACGGCACCGAAAACAAGGCCGGCCTCGGCGCCAACGCGCTCCTCGGCGTCTCCCTGGCCGTCGCCCGCGCCGCCGCCGACGCCATCGAGCTACCCCTCTTCGCCTACCTCGGCGGCGTCAACGCCAACCGCCTCCCCGTCCCCATGATGAACATCCTCAACGGCGGCCAGCACGCCACCGACTCCACCGATTTCCAGGAGTTCATGGTCATGCCCGTCGGCGTCGATAGCTTCAGCGAGGCCGTCCGCGCCGGCGCCGAGATCTACCAGTCGCTCAAGTCCGTCCTGGCCGCAGCCGGCTACAGCACCAACGTCGGCGACGAAGGCGGCTTCGCCCCGAGCCTCAAGTCCAACGTCGAGGCCGTCGAGCGCATCCTCGCCGCCATCGAAGCCGCCGGCTACACCCCCGGCGAGGACATCTACCTGGCCATCGACGCCGCCGCTTCCGAGATCTACGAAGACGGCAAATACCGCCTCGCCCGCGAAGACCGCACCCTCACCAGCGCAGAGATGGTCGACTTCTGGGACGACTGGACCCGCCAGTACCCGATCATCTCGCTCGAAGACGGCCTCGACGAAAGCGACTGGGCCGGCTGGACCTTGCTCAACTGCCGCCTCGGCGAGCGACTGCAGATCGTCGGCGACGACCTCACCGTCACCAACACCGCCATCCTGCGGCGCGCCATCGACGAAAAGGCCATGAACTCGATCCTGGTCAAGCTCAACCAGATCGGCACCCTCACCGAGACCCTCGACGCCATAGAGATGGCCACCCGCGCCGGCTTCACCAGCGTCATCTCGCACCGTTCCGGCGAGACCGAGGACACCACCATCGCCGACCTCGCCGTCGCCTGCGGCTGCGGGCAGATCAAGACCGGCTCCCTGGCCCGTACCGACCGCGTCGCCAAGTACAACCAGTTGCTGCGCATCGAGGAAGCTCTGGGCAGCCAGGCCCGCTATCCCGGACGCGCCGCCTTCTTCAACATCCAGCTCCGCTAGCCGCATGCCCGGGCCCATCGAAGACCTCCTGCAGCAGGTGGCCGATGGCCGCCTTTCGGTTGATGACGCCGCCCGCCGTCTGGTCGAGCCCTACGACGACCTCGGCTTCGCCAAGGTCGACAGCCATCGCGCCGACCGCACCGGCTTTCCCGAAGCCATCTACTGCCCCGGCAAGAGCCCCGCGCAGATAGCCGCCATCGCCGCCTCGCTGGTCGAATCCGGCCAGACCGTCATCGCCACGAAAGCCTCCGCCGACGACTTTGCCGCCGTGCGGGAAGGTCTCCCCGAGGCCGAGTTCAACGAAGTCGCCCGCCTGATCGTCATCCCCGTCGGCGAGGCCCCCACGCTGCCCGGGTCGGTCGCCGTCATCACCGGCGGCTCCTCCGACATCCCCATCGCCGAAGAGGCCGCCGTAACCGCCGCCGCCTACGGCGCCAGCGTCGCCCGGCTCTGGGACGTCGGCGTCGCCGGCATCCACCGTCTGCTGCGCAACCGCGAGACGCTCGACGACGCCACCGTCCTCGTGGCCGTCGCCGGCATGGAGGGCGCGCTGCCCAGCGTCGTCGCCGGGCTGGTCGACAAGCCCGTCATCGCGGTACCTACCAGCGTCGGCTACGGCGCCGCCTTCCAGGGCCTCGCCCCGCTCCTCGCCATGCTCAATTCCTGCGCCCCCGGGGTCTCGGTGGTCAACATCGACAACGGCTTCGGCGCCGGCTACCTGGCCGCCCAGATCTGCCGCGGCGCGCGAGACGGCGCGTGAAAGTCGCCTTCTTCGATCCCTTCGCCGGCGCCGCCGGCGACATGTTCCTCGGCGCGCTGGTGGACGCCGGCTGGCCGGCCGGGGACCTCGAGGCCGAACTGCGCAAGCTCCCGCTCGACAACTACACGATGCGCGTCGAGAAGGTCACCCGTGGGCCGATCGCCGCCACCTACGTGCACTTTGAGATCGGCGAAGAGCGCCACCACCGCAATCTCGCCGTCATCACCGACATCATCCGGTCCAGTTCCCTCGCCGGCCCGGTCCGCGATCGCGCGGTGGCGATGTTCCGGGAGCTGGCCGCCGCCGAAGCCCGCGCCCACGGCAGCACCATCGACGAAGTCCACTTCCACGAAGTCGGCGCGGTTGACTCCATCCTCGATATCGTCGGTGCCGCCGCCGGGCTTGAA
>CAYYTN010000171.1:0-1123 GCA_964474495.1 uncultured Chloroflexota bacterium | reverse complement strand
CCCCGGCATGGCCACGCTGAACGTACTCGAGGCGGCGAACGCGCCCGTCTTTTCCTCCACCGACAATGCCGAGTTGCTCACCCCCACCGGCGCGCTCGTCCTCACCCGGGCGGCCACCCGCTACGGCAAACTTCCCGCCATGCACGTCAGCGCCTCCGGCTACGGCGCCGGCTCCCGCGACACCGACCTCCCCAACGTTCTCCGCCTGGTCATCGGCGAGACCGATTCCCACCCCGACGCCGACGTCGTCGCCGTCATCGAGACCAACCTCGACGACGTCTCTCCCGAGGTCGTCGCCTACGCCCTTGAGCGCCTGCTCGCGGCCGGCGCGCTGGACGCCTACGCCACCCCAATTCAGATGAAGAAGGGCCGTCCCGCCACGATGCTTTCGGCCATCGCCCGCCCCGACGACGCCGACCACCTGGCCGCGGTCCTCTTCGCCGAGACCTCCACCCTGGGGGTTCGCATCCACGAGACCCGCCGCCGCAAGCTCGGCCGCGACAGCGTCACCGTCACCACCGGCTGGGGTGATGTCCGCGTCAAGCTGTCGTTCCTGGACGGTCGCCGTCACGACGCCGCGCCCGAATACGACGACTGCGCCCGGCTGGCCCGCGAGCACGGCGTTCCGCTTCGTTCCATAATGGATTCCGCCCGCGCGCTCGCGCTGTCGGCGCCATCCGACCCATGATCCCCGCCCCACCCCGCCACTGGAGGCCCCGATGACCGCCCAGGACCTGCCCGTTGATGCCGTCAATGTCAGTGGCCGCGCCGACTTCCAGCGCACCGCCATCCGCCGCGCCCGGGCCGGCCAGTTGCACGCCGGCCAGTCCGCCATCGGCTTCTCCCAATCCGCCACCGCCAGCGCCCACTTTAGCGCGATCGGCGCCAGCGTCGGCGCCAACGCCGACATCCAGAAGAGCGCCGCCGTCATCGCCGGCGGCGGCAGCGTCACCATGCGGAACAGCGCCGCCCAGTGGGTCATCGGCGGCAATATTGAAGCCAACAACGTCGCCACCGTCGCCCTCATCGGCACCTCGGTCAAAGGCAACGTCCGGACATTGATGGGCACCCGCAGCGCCATCGCCTTCGGGGTCGCGCTGGGTTTCAGCGGGCTCATCGCCCG
>CAYYTN010000170.1:0-5715 GCA_964474495.1 uncultured Chloroflexota bacterium | reverse complement strand
CACGACGAACGGGTCCTTTTACGTGATCTACACCGACGGGTCCGGAGCAACCACGATCGCGCGGTACCGGGCCGGACCGGGCGAGAACCGGGCGGACGCGGATTCGGGCCTGGTGCTGCTGACCATCGATCAGCCGTTCCAGAATCACAACGGCGGCGGGATGGCCTTCGGTCCGGACGGCTACCTGTACGTAGGAATGGGCGACGGTGGCAGCGCCAACGACCCCTACGGAGCCGGGCAGGATCTTGACTCGTTGCTGGGGAAGATGCTGCGGTTCGATCTTTCGAATCCGGACGTGCTGGCGATCCCGGCCAGCAACCCCTTCGTCGGCGATCCGGGGGCGCGGGACGAGATCTGGGCCTATGGCCTGCGGAATCCGTGGCGGTTCACGTTCGACCGCGAAACCGGCGACCTGTTCATCGCCGATGTCGGGCAGAACGCCTTCGAAGAGGTGCACTTCGTGGCCCGGGCCGACCTGGACGGGCCGGCGTTGAACTTTGGCTGGAACGTGCTGGAGGCCAGCGCCTGTTTCAAAGAATTGGGCTGCGACCGCGCCGGGATGGAGATTCCGGTGGCCGAGTACGGGCGCAACGGGGGCTGCTCGATCACCGGCGGGTTCGTGTACCGCGGGCAAGAGCACCCGGCCCTGCGCGGCGTCTACATCTACGGCGACTGGTGCACGGGAACCTTCTGGGGACTCGCGCCGGACGGAGCCGGGGGCTGGCGGAACGAGATCGTGGGAACGGCGGAGATCGGGTTGAGTTCGTTTGGCGAGGAGGAGTCGGGGGAGATGTTCGCGACGGGGCTCTTCAGTGGTGGGCTGTACGAAGTGGTGGTGGCCGGGTAGCGGCCGATCAGCCGCGGGCGCGGTACGGGGCCTCGAATTCGCGGAAGCTGAGCGGCGCGTTGGCTTCCTCCAGCAGCGCCAGCGCGGCCTCCACGACCTCGCGCTGGCGCTCGGGGTCGTTGGGGGCGCCCAGGGGACGGCCCATGATGTGCGGTGTGATGAGGACCCGTGGAAGCTGCATGCGTTCGGCGTGATGCCGGAAGGCCTGCACGAAGATGGTCACCGTGGGAATGCCAGCGGCTTCCAGCGCCCGGGCGATATGTCCGACGGACATATGGCATACGGGTCAGACGGCGACCAGGAAGGCGGCGTCGACCTCGTACTTGTTAAGCCGCTCTACCAGTTCGGGGGCGAACTGGCCGCGGACGCGCAATTGGGCGGCCGCGCCCACGAACGAGAATGCATTGGGAGCCAGCTGCCCGATCCGCCCGGATGCCGCGGCCTCGTGCAGGCGGTCGAGCGGAAACACGCAGTTGTGGTCGCGGCGGGAGCCGCGGACGTCGTAGCCGGGATGCCGGATGCGCAGCTCCGACGCCGGGGTATCGACGGGAATGACGGACAGGTCGGGGGCGTTGCGGATGAACTCGTCGATGCGCGAGACGGCCTCTTCCTGGGTCATGCCGGGCGCGCCCTTCGGATCGTCGCCGTTGACGAAAACGCCGCCGGCGGAAAGGAGAGCGAGGCGGGACTCGGCCAGGGGTTTCTGTAGGGGCGCCCAGGGGGCGTCGTCATAGGTCCAGGGCGCGTCGGCGTCGGGGGCCGGGGTGTAGGCGCGGAGTTGGTGTTCGTAGATGCTCTGCAGCAGCGGCGCGACGTCGCCGGAGTCGATCACTCCCTCAAGGTCGGTGAGGATGGACTGGAAGAAGTCGTAGCCGGCTTCTTCGCTCACACCCTTCAGGAACTTGAAGGTCAGGTCGCTGCGCGACCCGTAGGAGAGCGACGCGCGGAACTCCTCGAACGTCTCCTGGTTCAAAAGGCTGCCCCCCCGGGGCGCGGAATCGACGACCAAAAAACAGTATGAGGGAGGGAGGGGCGGAGGCCAACCCCGCAGATCAACCCGAAGGGGCGGCGGGGGTAGACTCCGGGCACTTCAAACAGGTAAGAACTGGGGTGCCGGCGATGGATCGTACTGACGTTGCGCGGATCGGAAGATGGCTGGCGGCACCCGGGCTGGTGGTGATGCTGGCGTTGATGTTGGCCGCGTGCGCCGGCGGTGACGAATCGAAGGATAGTGATGCTGGGGACGGCGCCGCGGCGGACGCGCGGCCGAGCGCATCCCCGACGGTGACGGTGAGCGTCGTGGCGCCGCAGATCGCGACCCCGGTACCCTTTACGCCGACTCCGGCGGATCCGACCGACGCGCCGGACCCGACCGACGCGCCGGACCCGACCGCGACACCGGATGCCGGTCCGGCCGCGATTGGCGCGGACTTCGGCGATGCACCTGACGGCGCGGACGCCGAGTACCCGATCGGCCCGGTGGATGGGCAGTTCCCGTCGCTGGCGGCCAGTGGTGGCGCGCGAATCGCAAACGCCGGGATCGACTTCATGGGGTCCGAGGTGACGGCCGAGGATGACGCCAACGTGGTGGATGCCGACGGCGCCGACGACGGCCTGGTGGACTTTACCGTCGTACTGACCCAGATCCCGGCGCCGGCCGGGCTGGCGGTGACCGTGGGCACGGCCGAAGGCGCGCCGGCCGGGCCCCGCTACCTGAACGTGCTGATCGATCGCAACCTGGACGGGATGTGGCAGGGCGGTGGTGGCGGAGTGGACGAGGAGTGGGTCGTGCAGAACTTCAGCAAAGATGTGCCCTCGGGCGGGACGGCGGACTTCGTGCCGCCGGCGTTCGGGTTCTCACACGGGAACCGCCTGCCGGATGGCGCCTGGATGCGGGTGCTGCTGACGCGGGAACCGCTCGACGGCGCGGGCTGGGACGGGAGCGGGAGTTTTGAGTTCGGCGAGGTGGAGGACTACCAGTTACTGCTGCCCCTGGCGGGCGACGGCAAAGGCAAGACCGCCGCGCCGGTGATGCGCTGCCCGGTTGCGATGAATTTCCACGGCGCCGGGATGCTGCCGTTCAACTGCGTGGTGACCAACCTGGGCGCCGACGGCCAGGTCGCCTGGTCGATGCAGCGACGCACCGGCGGAGTGGCCATCATCCCCTTCGCGGCCGCGCAATTCCCGATGGTCGCCGGACAGGTCAAGGTGATGCCGTACATGGCCCTGAAGGGCGAGGTGGAGTCCACCTGGGACTACGGCGCGCGTGTCGTGGACCCGAATTTCGAGATTCTGGACGGCAAAGTCAACTTCGGAGTGGTGTCACCGGGGGACACGATCGTGCAACGTACCGGCGAGGACCTGCCCGGGGAAACGACGGAGGTCCCAATTCAGTTAGTGTCGCTCTCACTGACCAGTGTCGACCCGATCACTGTGAACATTGATGGCGAGCCGACGGGCTGGTCGTTCAATCCGGTGGTAAACCTGAACGATCCGCCGATCGGGGGTCCGCCGCCGCCGGGCGGCCTCTTCCCCGGTGGGACGGGACTCGTGATTATCGATCCCCTGGGCGATAACCAGGGGATCACCATCGAGGACATTCCCGGCATCCCGCACCCGAGCACCGACGTTCAGCGCCACGGACTGGCGTTCCCGGGATTCTTCGACCCGGTCGGGCAGGACACGATCTTTGGCTCGAACTGCGGAGACGATCTGATCCGGGGCGGCCCGGGCGATGACGACATCCTCGGTGAGCCGGGCGACGATGTCATCATCGGCAGTCCGGGCAACGACCTGATCGGTGGCCCGGACGGCTGGACCGTCGAGTGCCAGGAGGGTCCGCACCAGGAGTGGAGCGGCGCCGTGGGGGTCTGGTCGTGCGCGGCGGGGCCGCTGGTGCAGGATGGCCGGTTCAACGCCCAGTGGTGGCCGTTCCGCGGTCCGGGTGAGGTCTTCTTGGCTTTCTACGAACTCGACCCGTTTAACCGTGCAAACTACATCGTAGAGACCCAACGCGATCCGGACCAGGAGCAGCATCTGCTGTTCGGCTACCAGGGACCGTTCCTGGAGCCGGTCGATATGGGAGGGATCATCCTCACCAACCCGGAGAGCAATTGCCGGGGTGCGATCTTTGCGGTGGATTCGTTCTTCGATGTCTTCACGGAAATCGAGATCGGCGGCGGACCGGGACAGGAGATCATCTACCTGGGAGCGTCGTCGTTCCGCGGCGGCACCGGCGACGACTGGTACGGCTTCGACTGCGAGTGCGGCTCAATGGACCGGCGCGACCAGGACCGGGTCGATGTCGACCTCACTGGTCTACCGGAACCGGGTGACATCGACATTGATGGTGAGGACGGATTCGACGTGCTCGAATTCGGTGACGCGGAGTTGCCGTAGATCGCGCCGACCGGGCCAAATCGAGAGGCCGCCGCCCGATCTGGTCGCGGTCGCCCGCGCGGGGTCTGGACTCAGGCCGAGGGTTGCGCCGCGGCCAGCTTCTCGCGGACCTTTTGGGCGGCCGAAACCATCCGCTCGACGGCCGGCCGTACCTCATCCCACGTGCGGGTCTTGAGCCCGCAATCCGGGTTCACCCAGAGCTGCCGGCTTGAGAAAACATCCAGAGCGAGGTCGAGGAGGTCTTCCATTTCCTGCTCGCCGGGGACCCGCGGGGAGTGGATGTCATAGACGCCGGGGCCGATCTCGGCCGGATAGTCGTAGGCGGCAAAGGCGTCGAGCAGTTCCATCCTGGAGCGGGAACTCTCGATCGAGATGACATCGGCGTCCATGGCGGCGATCGCGTGGATGATGTCGTTGAATTCCGAGTAGCACATGTGCGTGTGGACCTGGATTTCCGGGCTGACGCCGGAGGAGGAGAGGCGGAAGCAGGCGACCGCCCACTCGAGGTAATCATCCCAGTCGGCGCGGCGCAGCGGCAGGCCCTCACGGAGCGCGGCCTCGTCGATCTGGATGATCTTGATGCCGGCCCATTCGAGGTCGCGGACTTCGTCGCGCAGGGCGAGCGCGATCTGCCGGCAGGTGTCTTCCAGCGGCTGATCGTCGCGTACGAATGACCACTGCAAGATGGTGACGGGACCGGTGAGCATGCCCTTGACCGGCCGGTCGGTGAGCGACTGCGCGTACTTGGTCCACGCGACGGTCATGGCGTCTTCGCGGCTGATATCGCCGTAGATGATCGGCGGGCGGACGCAGCGCGAGCCGTAGCTCTGGACCCAGCCGCGTTTCGTAAAGGCGAAGCCGTTGAGCTTCTGCCCGAAGTATTCGACCATGTCGGTGCGTTCGAATTCGCCGTGGACCAGGACGTCGAGGCCGATCTCCTCCTGCCAGCGGATCGAGGCTTCGATGGCTTCGCGGATGAAGGCGTCGTATTCCTCGCGAGTGGACTTGCCGCGCTTGAATGCGGCGCGGGCCGCGCGCACATCGCCGGTCTGGGGGAAGGAGCCGATGGTGGTGGTGGGGAGCAGCGGCAGGTCGAGGTGTTCGCTCTGGAAGACGCGGCGGTCTTCGTATTCGGTGGCGCGCTGGAGCATGCTGTCGGTCACGGCCGCCGTGCGGCTGGAAACCGTGCGGCTGTGGATGCGGTCGGATTCGGCGCGCGACTCGGCGGCCGCGCGGTTGGCCTGTAGCTCGTCGGCCACGGCGTCGCTGTTGCCCGCGAACACACGGCTGAGTACGACCAACTCGTCGAGTTTCTGGCGGGCGAAGGCGAGCCACTGGCGGACTTCGGGATCGAAGTCGGTCTCGAGGTCGAGGTCGACCGGAGAGTGCAGCAGCGAGCAGGACGGGGCGATCTGGATGCGGTCGGGGCCGAGTTGCTCAATGGCGGCGGCAACGCGCTGGTTGAGGGC
>CAYYTN010000169.1:3866-5721 GCA_964474495.1 uncultured Chloroflexota bacterium | reverse complement strand
CATCGGCGCCGGCTACCAGGTCATCATGGTCTGCCGCGATTCCGACCTGGTCGTCGTCCAGAGCCCCGGCGCCCCGACTCACCCCGCCTTCTCCGCCGTCGACCACGGCCACGCCGCCGCGAAAGTCCTGGCCGCCCTGCGCGACTAGCTGCCCGGCTTGGGCTTTCGCCCGGCATCCGGTATTTTCGTTCTGACCCCGGCAGCTCGCGGAACGGACGTAGCAGACCCATGGCCGACTCCACCGACCTCGACCCCTATGAGGCCACCGTCGCCGATCTCATCCAGCGCGGCATGTGCCCGCCGCCGCTCACCGTCACCGAAGACGAGCCGCTCCTGCAAATGGCTCAGCAGATGCTCGCCCGTCCGGAAGTCCACACCGCCGCCGTCGTCGTCGACCGCGGCCTTATGGTCGGCATCATCATCTCCCGCATCCTGGCCGAGCACTTCTTCGTTGAGGAGTTCCCCGAGGTTGTCTTCGGCGAAGTCCTCGACCTGCGTTCGTCGCTGGATGCCGTCCGCGTCGGCCAGCGCTTCCACTCCGCGTCCGAGATGATGGGCGACCCGGTCGCCGTCCGCCCCGACGACAGCCTCCACGACGCCTTCGTCCGTATTCACGCGACCCATGCCACCGGCCTGCCGGTCGTCGACGAAACCGGCCGCCCCGTCGCCTACCTGGACCTCATGACCCTGGCCCTCTTGCACGGCGAAGACGCCCGTACCGACTAGCCTGCCCGCCCGTTCCAAAGGACCAAGCGACCTGTCTGACCGACCTGACATCCTCTGGATCTGCACGGATCAGCCCCGCCGGCTCGCAGCCGGCAGTTCTCAGTCAGATTGAGCGCTGCTCGTGTCTGATCGCCCCAACATCCTCTGGATCTGCACGGATCAGCCCCGCCGGCTCGCAGCCGGCAGTTCTCAGTCAGATTGAGCGCTGCTCGTGTCTGATCGCCCCAACATCCTCTGGATCTGCACGGATCAGCAGCGCTTCGACTCCCTCGGGTGCTACGGCAATGACTTCGTCACCACCACCAACATCGACCGCCTCGCCCAACGCGGCACGCTCTTCGAGCACACCTATAGCCAGAGCCCCGTCTGCACCCCCAGCCGCGCCGGCTTCCTCACCGGCCGCTACCCCCGCACCACCCGCACCCGCCAGAACGGCCAGTCCATGCCCGCCGACGAGACCCTCATCACTCGCGTCCTCGCCGACGCCGGCTACCTCTGCGGGCTCTCCGGCAAGCTGCATCTCTCCGCCAGCCATCCCGACATCGCCCCCGTTGCCGAACCCCGCATCGACGACGGCTACAACATCTTCCAGTGGTCCCATCACCCGCCCCACATCCGCCCCGACTTCCAGGCCAACCAGTACACGCTCTGGTTGCGCCGACAGGGCCACAGCTATCAGACCCGCCCCCACCCCGGTTCCGACCACGTCCTCGAGGGCATGTCCGCCGAGCTGCACCACACCACCTGGTGCGTCGAGATGGCGAAGGACTTCATCATCGGCCAGGCGCCCGAGTCCGCCCCCTGGCTCTTCTCGCTCAACATCTTCGACCCCCACAACGCCTTCGATCCCCCGGCCGACTACCTGGCCCCCTACCTCGACCGGCTCGACGAAATACCGCTGCCCAACTACGTCGAGGGCGAACTCGAAGCCAAGCCCGCGTTCCAGCAGATGGACCACGACTCCTCCACGCCCAAGCCCTACGGCATCTGCTACGACGGCCTCAGCGACCGCGAGCACCGTCTCCTGCGCGCCTCCTACTGGGCCATGTGCGATCTCATCGACGTCCGCGTCGGCGAACTGCTCGACACCCTGGAAGAGACTGGCCAGGCCGACAACACGCTCATCATC
>CAYYTN010000169.1:0-3750 GCA_964474495.1 uncultured Chloroflexota bacterium | reverse complement strand
GGGTGCCGCTGGTTATCTCCTGGCCCGGCGAACTCCCCGAAGGCGAGCGCGTCGCCGAACTCGTCGAACTCGATGACATCGCCCCCACCATCCTCGACGCCGCCGGCGTCCCCCATCCCCCCGGCCTCCAGGCCAGGTCGCTCTGGCCGCTGCTCACCGGCGGGACCGATCGCCACCGCGATGACATCTACTGCGAGTACTACAACGCCAAACCCTGGCACAAAGACCCCACCGCCCAGCTCACCTGCGTGCGCACCGCCCGGTACAAGTTCGTCGCCGTCCACGGCCGTGACGAAGGCGAGCTCTACGACCTGGCCGCCGACCCCGACGAGACCCACAACCGCTGGCGCGACCCGGCCTACCGCGACGTGAAGCTCGAAATGTACGGGCGCCTCACCGACCGCATCGCCTGGACGGTCGACCCCTTGCCCGAGCGCCAGGCCGACTGGTAGCCGCTACACCCGCACCGGACGATCCCGTGCCACCCACGCCGTCAGCACCATCCCCCCCAGCGCCGCCATTCCCTTCCCCATCCGCCGCCGCCATCGCCGTCGCGTACCCCGTCACGGGCGCCAATGCTGTATCGCTCAAGCCGTTCTCCCCCGGGCGCCGGCGCGCAACTCCCCGACCGGCCGGCCCGTCGATCCCCCGGCGACGCCGTCGAACCGTCCCGCGAATCCGGAAACTTCCCCTTCAACCCGTCCCGAATGGCGCCGGACGGCCGCCAATTGGTATGGTTGCGCTCGGGGGACATCGATCAGTACGCAAGGAGCTTCCCGTGCCTGATTCGCCGATCGCCGGCCTCAGCGCCGCCGAGATCCAGGCCGCCATGGCCGAACTGGTCGTCGAGCTCTTCAACTCGCCCCGTTTCTCCGAAGTCCCCACCTCCGTCCCCATCGAAGATCGCGGCATCGTCGTCGGCAACGCCGAGGCGGGCTGGTACCTGGTCAAGCCCCGCGAGCTGGCCACCTACCTCGCCGCGGTCGTCCCCCGACTGCTTGAGCGCAACAACCAGCGCATCGCCGAGCAGCTCCTCGCCGCCGGCGTCAACTTCCCGCCTGGGACGTCGTCCGCGACGTAATCAGCGGCGCCAGCAGGTTGTCCACCGGCACGTAGTCGTCGGTCAGCAAGAAATCGTCCCGTCCCACCAGTTCCGCCACCCGATCCGGGGCCAGCACGTGGAACTCCACCGTTCGGCCCAGCTCCAGCGCGATCGGTGTGTGCAGCGCCTCGAAATCTACCGGCTCGTCTGAGGACAGCACCACAAACGTCGTCCGCAGCGACGAATCCGCCATGAAGTTGTCGGTCAGCACGTACACGTGCTCGAAGGCCTGCCGGGCCGTGCGCACATACGCCGCCAGGAAGTCCGCGTCCGGGAATCGATCGATCAGGTTCATCACGTAGATGCCCCCCGGCCGCAGCGCCCGCGCCACCAGCCGGTCAAACTCCAGCGTCGTCAGGTGGTACGGCACCGAGAAGTTGTGAAACGCATCCCCGAACACGATGTCGTACTCGCCCTCCGGCACATTCCGGTCAAAAAACAGCCGCGCATCCACCGTGTAGGTATGGATATTCAGCGCCGCGTCGATTCCCAGGTCCCGATAGGCCACCCGGAACACCTCCGGGTCGATCTCCAGCACATCCGACCGTCCCCCCGGGTACATCACCTGCATCCAGCGCGGGAACGTATACCCGCCCCCGCCGATGAACAGGCTCCGCGGCGCCCGTTCCTCTTTGGTGATCTGCTGCACCACGTCGGCGTACAACCGCTCATAGCCGTAGCCCAGTTTCAGCGGATCGTCGCTGTTGTACGAATGCACCATCCCGTCCAGGATCAGCCGCCGCACCGTCGGATCCGGCGTCCGCCCCGGCCCCCGGTTGTCCCACGAGATGCAGTAGTACTGGCTCTCGTAGTCGCAGGGGGGTTCAAACGCGCCCGTATTCAGCAACACCACCGAGCCGCCGATCACCACGGCGATCAATCCCACCATCCGCCACAGGTGCCGGTGAAACCGCCCGACGTAGGCCCCGATCGCAAACAGCGTGATCGCCACCCCGAAAACGATCGCTCGCGTCCCGAACGTGGCCACCAGCACGAACCCGGTCAGGAACGTCCCGAGGATGCTCCCCGCCGTCGACCAGGCATAGATCTTCCCCACCACTCCCCCCACCCCGCCCAGGTCGCGCACGGTCAGCCGGATCGTTATCGGCGTCACCATCCCCAGAATCAGCGCTGGAAGGAAGAACGTGAACAGCGTCGCCAGCAGGTTCTGCGCCGCCGCCGGCAGATTCCAGCCCAACACCAGGTGCACCGCCGGGTCCACGATCCCCAGCACGAGCAACGAGGCGGCCGCCCCGGCCACGAACAGCCCGCCCAGCAGCGTCTCCGATGCCCGCCGATCCGCCAGCCGGCCTCCGGCATAGTTGCCCAGCGCGATCCCCAGCAGCACCACCCCGATGATGCTCGTCCAGCTATAAAGATTCACCCCGATGCTCGGGGCCATCAGCCGTCCGGCCACCAGTTCCAGCACCAGCGTCGCCGCGCTCGCGACGAACACCACCACGCTCGCCTTCACCAGCCCCCAGCGCGCCGCCACGGCTCCACCCCGCCCCGAATCCGGCTCCGGACTCTCCTCCGGAGCCATCGCGGTCTCGCCTACATCTCGCTCTGACATCCCGTGAGTCTCCCACATCCGCCGATTCACAATCGAACCCGCGCCGCGCAATATACTCACCCCACAGCCGCCCCCCCTTCCCGGGAGCCAGCGTTGCCCGCAACAAATCCGACCCGCTCGTGGACGCCATAGCCCTCACCGACATCGTCAAGACCTTCGGCGCTCTGCGCGCTCTCGACGGCCTGTCGCTCAACATCCGTGCCGGCACGATCTACGGCATTCTCGGCCCCAACGGTGCCGGCAAGACCACCATGATCCGCCTCATCGCCGGCCTGCTCGCCGCCGACTCCGGCGAAGCCCGCGTTCTCGGCGATCCCCCCGGCCGGCCGTCGGTCCTCGCCCGCACCGGCTACATGCCGCAGTCCGCGGCGCTCTACGAAGAACTCACCGTCCGCGAAAACGTCGCCTTCTTCGCCGCCTGCTACGGCCGCCGCGACCCGGCCGCCGCCGATTCCGCCGTCGAGTTCGTCGGGCTCAGCGACCGTTCCGGCAGCCAGGTCCGCACCCTCAGCGGCGGCATGCGCCAGCGCGTCTCGCTCGCCTGCGCCGTCGCCCACGACCCGGCCATCCTGCTCCTCGACGAGCCCACCGTCGGCGTCGACCCGGCCCTGCGCGTCCAGCTCTGGGGCCGTTTCCGCGACATGGCCGCCCGCGGCGCCACCATCCTAGTTTCCAGCCACATCATGGACGAGGCCGAACGCTGTGACACCCTCGGCCTGATCCTTAGCGGCCGCCTGCTCGCCGAAGGTTCCGTAGCCGAAATCCGCGCGCGCACCGGCGCGGCCGACCTCGAAGGCGCCTTCCTCCGGCTCGCCGGGAGTGGTGATGAGCCCGCGTAGCGTCCGTCTCATCGCGCTGCGGGTCATCCGCCAGCTCCGCCGCGACCGTCGCACCGTCGCCATGATCTTCGTCGTCCCCACCGTCATGGTGGTCCTGCTCGGCTTCGTGCTGCGCGCCGGCGAAGGCAAGCTCACTCTCCTCATCGCCGCCGACGACCCGGCCGCGCAGCCCATCGCCACCCTCGCCGCCGCCGCTCTCCAATCCGCCGATCTCCCGTCCGCCATCCAAATCGAAT